>JAAFHH010000324.1 GCA_013297545.1 Alphaproteobacteria bacterium | reverse complement strand
GGGCGAAGGACTGGTGGCCGACCTCGCTCTACTTCAACCACAAGAGCGATCGGTGGCGGGACGTCAATGTCCGCCGGGCGATCAACCACTACATCGACCGGCGCCAGATCATCGGCTTTGCCCACCGTGGTGCGGCTGAGCCGACCTTCGGGCCGTTCCCGGGCTTCGGCTCCCTGCAGCCCTACAATGATGCGATCCGGCCAATTGCGGAAAAGCACGGCATCGGCGTGTTCGATGTCGATCGCGGCGACCAGCTGATGGAGGGTGCGGGCTACACCAAGAACGCCGCCGGCTTCTGGACCAAGGATGGCCAGCAACTGACCGTCACCATCGAAGCGATCGTCATCATGAATGCGATCGGCCCGATCGTGGCCCAGCAGCTGCGCAACGCTGGCATCGATGCAAGCTTCCGCTCAACGCCGGAAAGCCGCGCGGTCATGCGCGATGGCCGCTTCGACCTCACCCTGTTCGGCCACCGCGGCTCGATCTTTGATCCCTACGACACGCTGGAGATGTACCACAGCCGCAACGCGTTCGACGTCGGCCGGCCAACTCTGCACCCCGCCCGCTGGTCGAACGCTGAATACGACGCCCTGGTCGATCAAGCGGCCAAACTGCCGCCGAACCACCCGGGCTTGATGCCGCTGGTGACGGCCGCGATGGAAATCTGGATGCGCGAGGCGGTCGAAGCACCGATTGCGGAATGGTACCACCGCGTGCCGATGAACCAGACCTACTGGACCGGCTGGCCGACCGAAGCGGACCCCTACATGCAGCCGACGTTCTGGTACACGTCTGGCAGCTTTGGCTACGTGCTGCCGCGTCTGAAGCCTGCGCAGTAGCATGCTCGCCCTCCACCTCTTGAAGCGGGTTGCCATGCTGGCCGCCGTCGTCTGGGCGGCCGGTACCCTCAACTTCTTCATTCCGCACATCGCGCCCAAAAACCCGATTGCCGAGAAACTCACCCAGATGGCCGGCACCTCGGGCGTTGATCCCTCGCGCATCCAAGAGATGAGCCAGGCGTTCAGCGCCCGCTTCGGGCTCGATCGGCCGCTGTGGGTCCAGTACCTGACCTATCTCGGCGACATGTTCACCTTCGACTTTGGCCACTCGATCACCCAGTACCCGGCGCGGGTGAGCGACCTGATCGCGGGCGCCCTGCCCTGGACCCTCGGTCTGATGGTAACAACCACCATTATCGCCTTCCTGCTCGGCTCCGTCCTCGGCGCGGGGGCTGCGTGGGCGCGCAATTCGCGCCTGCTCCAGGTGATCTCGCCGCTGCTGATGGTGTTCTCCGCCATCCCGTTTTATCTCTTGGGCCTGATGCTGATCTATCTGTTCGCCGCCAACGCCGGCTGGTTTCCGCTCTCTGGCGGCTACAGCATTCCGGAATGGTCGTGGGGCTTCGCAGGCGAGGTGCTGCACCACGCTGCACTGCCCGCCCTCTCGATCATCATCGCTTCGATCGGCACTTGGGCGATCGGCATGCGCGGCATGATGGTGACCGTGCAGGGCGAAGACTACATGACCTTCGCCGAAGCCAAGGGGTTGCGCCCTGCCCGCCTGTTCTTACGCTACGGTGTACGCAACGCTGTTCTGCCACAGGTAACGGCACTCGCCCTCTACGTTGGCCAGATCGTCACCGGGGCCGTGTTGGTGGAGATCGTGTTCTCCTACCCCGGTGTTGGCTCGCTGCTGCTCGATTCGATCAAGCTGTTCGACTACCCGACGATCTATGGGATCGTCTTCATCCTCACCCTGACCGTCGCGATGTCGATGCTGATCATCGACCTGCTGTACCCGTTGCTGGACCCGCGGGTCCGGGTTGGGGCGTGACGCCATGAGTGACCGCATCGTCCAGATCGCCCGGCAGGCCGAATGGGGCACCTTCACTGGCCGGCTGCTCGGCATCGGCCGCTATCTGCGGCGCAATCCGGCTCTGCTGTTGGGGTTGGCATTGCTCGGGTCCCTCGTGCTGTTCGCGAGCCTCGGCCGCTTGGCGGTTGATGTCAGCGCCGCTGCCCCCTTGTCGGCGGAGCCGAGCGAACCGCCGGGGCCTGGCCTGCCCTTGGGCAGTGATCCGCAGGGGCGCAACCTTCTGGCCGTGATGGTGATGGGCACCTGGCTCACCATCCGCACCGGCGTGATCGCAGGCGCTCTTGGCATCGCGTTCGGGAGTGCGCTTGGCTTCGTCGCCGCCTACTTCGGTGGCCTGACCGACCGGATCATCACCTTCACGGTCGACGTGCTGCTGACCGTGCCGGCCATTCTGTTCCTGGTGATGATTTCGGCCGTGGTGCAAAGCGGGCTCAGCTCGATCGGCATGGCGCTGATCGTGGCGGCGCTGGCGTGGCGACGACCGGCACGCCAGATCCGCAGCCAAGTGCTGGTGATGCGCTCGGCTGGCTATGTCGACATGGCGCGCCTGTCCGGTCTCAGCCCGCTCGGCGTGATCTTTCGCGAGATCGCGCCCAACTTGATGCCGTTCCTGGTCTCCTCCTTCGTCACAGCCGTGTCGGCAGCGATCCTCGCCAGTGTTGGCTTGGAGGCGATGGGGTTGGGTCCGCAGAACGAACCGACCCTCGGCATGACGATCTTCTGGATGATGTCCTTCTCCGCGTTCTTGCAGAATATGTGGTGGTGGATCATCCCGCCGGTCGCGATCCTGATCGTGCTGTTTGTTGGGCTCTACTTGGTCAATGTCGGGCTTGATGAACTGGCGAACCCGCGCCTGCGGCGGAGGGCGTGAGATGAGCCTGCTTCAGGTGACGGACCTCAGCATCACCTTCCGCACCAGCACCACCCTGGTCCACGCGGTGCGCGCCGTCAGCTTCGCGGTTGTGGCGGGCGAGCGGGTTGGGTTGGTGGGCGAATCCGGTTCCGGCAAGACGACAACCGCGCTTGCCCTCATGCGCATGATCCGCCCGCCGGGTGAGATTTCTGGTGGTACGGCGGTGCTGGACGGCATTGACCTGCTCGCCCTCTCGCCGGCCGAGGTGCGGCGCGCGCGGCTCAGCCGGGTCGCCTACGTGCCGCAGGGCGCGATGAACGCCCTCAACCCCGTGCTCAGCATCCGCGACCAGATCCTCGACGGGTTGGCCGATCACGACGCCCTGCCCGTCCGCGCTGAGCGCGCGGCCTTGGTCGCCAAGCTCTTGGACAGCGTCGACCTGCCCGAAAGTGTCGCCGATCGCTATCCGCACCAGCTCTCCGGCGGCATGCGCCAGCGCGCGTGCATCGCGATCGCGATGTCGATGCGCCCTTCCCTGATCATCGCGGATGAACCGACCAGCGCGCTCGACGTCATCACCCAGCGCCAAGTCGCCGCAACCTTGCGCCGAGTGCAAGAACGCATCGGCTGCGGCCTCATCCTGATCGGCCACGACATGGGGTTGATGGCGCAATTGGTCGACCGGGTGATCGTCATGCGCGATGGCCACATCGTCGATAACGCTGCAACCAAGCAAATGTTCGCAAACCCGGCCCACCCCTATTCAAAAATGCTGATCGACAGCGTGCCATCCCTCGATGGCGCCCGGGCTAGCGCCGCACCGGACACGCCGGCGAGCACCGAGCCACCGCTGCTGGCGTTCCGGTCCGTGCGCAAAGACTTCGGTGGCGGCTTGTTCGGCGGCAGACCGAAGACGGCCCTGCAGCGCTTGAGCTTCCAGATCCTGGCGAGCCCGCCCTCGATCATCGCGATCGTCGGCCAGTCTGGCTCGGGCAAGACGACGCTTGCGCGCATGGTGCTCGGCCTCGAGCGCCCGACCACGGGCGAGGTGGTGTACCGCGGCCAGCCGCTGAAAGACCTGCGCGGGGCCGCACTCACCGCCTACCGCCGCGAAGTGCAGGCGGTGTTCCAGGACCCCTACGGGTCCTTCAACCCGTTCTACAAGGTCGACCACGCGCTCGCCGAACCACTGCGGCGCTTTGGCGTCGCGACCACGCGGGAGGCGATGCTTGAGCGGATGCTGTGGGCGTGTAGCGCGGTTGGTCTTGACGGCCGCGAGGTATTGGGCCGCTTTCCCCACGAGCTCTCGGGCGGGCAGCGACAGCGCCTGATGGTGGCGCGCGCATTGGCGCTGCGGCCGAAGCTGATTGTGGCCGATGAACCGGTCTCCATGGTCGATGCGTCCCAGCGCCTGGCGATCTTGGAAGAGATGCGCCAGCTTAAAACCAACTTTGGTATCTCGATCCTCTACATCACCCACGACCTGTCCACCGCTTACCAGATCAGCGACATGGTGCTGGTACTGCACCAGGGCCGGGTGGTGGAAGCGGGCCTGCCCGAGGCGGTGATGAAACACCCGCAACATCCCTACACCCAGTCCCTCGTCGCCGCGATCCCGTGGCCCGATCCCAACCGACCCTGGGCGGACGACGACGCGGGGTTGCGGGCGCGCTGGGATGAGGCGAGCCAGTGGCACAGCACCTCGACCGGCTTCGTGCTGGAGGCAGCACAGCCCTAAGCCTGTTAGGCGTGCCATGTCTGCATGT
>JAAFHH010000323.1 GCA_013297545.1 Alphaproteobacteria bacterium | reverse complement strand
AGGCGGACAACGCGGTGCAAACCGGCAGCCGGGCAGGTCTGGATAGTCCGCCAGGCTGGGCATCGTGTCGGGCAACGCCGCCAGCATCACCCGCGGGCCGCTGAGCCGCGGGTTCGCCGCTTGCAGGGCGCGGGTGTAGGGATGCACCGGGCGGGCAAACACGGCTCTGGCGGGCCCGCTTTCCACCACCGTGCCCGCATACAGCACGATGATCCGGTCACACAGATGGGTCGCGAGTTTGAGATCGTGGGTGACAAACAGCACTGCCGTGCCGTGCGCCGCCTGCAGCTGCTTCAGCTCCCCCAGCACATGGGCTTGGGTGGTGACATCAAGCGCGGTCGTCGGCTCATCCGCCACCACCAGGGCCGGCTGTGAGGCGAACGCCAGCGCGATCAGCACGCGCTGCGCCTGCCCGCCAGAAATCTGATGCGGGTAGCGGCCGAGCAGGCTTGGCGGGTCCGGCAGGTTGACCGCGCTCAGCGCCGCCAAGGTCTCCGCCCGGATCGCTGACCGTGGGCGGCCAAGCCGGGTCAAGTGTTCGGCGAAGTGGCTCGCGACAGTACGCACAGGATTGAGTGCGGTCAGGGGTTCTTGCGGGATGAACGCGATCCGGTCGCCGAGCAGCGCCCGGTGGCGGGAGGGATCAAGCGCCAGCAGATCCTCGCCCGCGAACGCGACCGATCCGTGGTCGACCGCAAAGCCCGGCGGCAAGGTGCGGCCGATCAGCCGGCCGATCATGCTTTTGCCCGCACCGGATTCTCCCACCAGACCAACGATCTCTCCGGCAGCGATGGTGAGCGAGATATCCTTGAGGGCAGCCACGCGCCGACCCACGATGGTCACGCCCAAGGTGACCTGTTGGAGCGACAGCACGCTCACGGGGTGCGGCCGCGGTGCTGGGGGTTGAGCTTCTGGCGCAACCCGTCGCCCAGCAGATTGAAGCCAAGCACGGTCGCCAAGATCGCCAGCACCGGCAGCAGCAAGCCGTAGGGGTGCTGCACCATATCGCTGCGCCCATCCGCGATCATCACGCCCCACGCCGGCACCGTCGGGCCGACCGAGAGGCCGACGAACGACAAGATCGCCTCCACCACCACGGCGATGCCCATCTCTAGACTCAAGAGGGTGAGCATCAGCGGCGCGACAGCCGGCACCACTTCGCGCAAAGCCGTGCGCAGGTGGGAAAAGCCCGACAAGCGCGCCGCCGCCACATAGTCCCGGCGCACCACCACCAGCACTTCGGCGCGCACCACCCGGGCAAAGCGCGTCCAATCCACCAGCACGATCGCGGCGACGACGTTCCACAGCCCAACCCCGAACGCGACCATGAGGATCAGCGACAGCACCACCGGCGGGAACGACATCCACACATCAATCGCGCGCGAGATCAGCCAATCAACCCAGCCGCCGCGATACCCCGCCAGCACGGCGAGCGCAGACCCGACCACCGCCGCCGCCGTCGCCGCGACAAACGCCACCGTCAGCGCAATCCGGGCCCCATAGAGCAGGCGCGATAGGAGGCAGCGCCCAAGCGCATCGGTGCCGAGCGGAAACGCTGGGTCCGCCCCCGCCTGCCAAAACGGCGGCAGCAGGATGTTCAAGAGATCCATCTCCACCGGATCGTGCGGCGCAAGCGCTGGGGCGGCGAGGGCCGCCAGCACCACCATCGCCACGAGACATGCGCCAATCCACAGCTTCATGGCGCCGGCCTTAGCTTCGGGTTGAGCGCGATCGTGACGATGTCGACGATCAAGTTGAGCGCCAGCACAACGGCGCAGTAGGCCAGCGCCGCCGCCTGGATGACCGGCAGATCAGTCGCGCGCACCGCATCGACCATCAGGTTGCCAAGGCCCGGATAGGCGAAGATCACCTCCACCAGCAGCGTGCCGCCGAACATGAAGCCGGACTGCACGCCGATCAGGCTGATGGTCGGCAACACCGCGTTCGGCAATGCGTGGCGGATCAATACCTGGCGCTCGGAGAGGCCGCTCAGGCGCGCACGCTGGATGTAATCCTCCGCCACCGTGTCCAAGAGCGAGGCGCGCAGCACCCGCGCGATCAAGGGTGCGAGCGAGAGGCCGAGTGCGAGTGCCGGCAGCGTCAGGTGCGCCAACGCTGAGACAAGCGCATCAACCCGGCCCGCGATCATGGCGTCAGCCAAGATGAACCCGGTCACCACCGGCACCGACAGCGCGGGATCAATCCGCCCGAGGAACGGCAGCAACCGCCAGGCGACGCCGAGGCTGAGGATCAGCAAGATCGCCCACAGGAATTCCGGCACCGCCATCAGCGCACTCGCCCCAGTGTCGAGCACGCCTTCTGCCCACGGCCGGTTGCGTTCGGCAAACAGCCAGAGGCCGCCACCCACGCCGGCGAGGGTGCCGATCAGGATGCCGACCAGCACCAGCTCCAACGTCGCCGGCAGGGTGGTGAGGATGAGATCGGCAACGTCGCGGCGAAAATGGATCGAGGTGCCGAACTCCCCGGTCGCGACCCGGGCGAGCCAGCGCAGATACTGCTGCCAGATCGGCAGATCGAGCCCGAACAGCCGCGCAAGCTCCGCCCGGTCCTCCGCCGTGGCGTTGGGCGGCAGCGAGAGCCCAATCGGATCAGCCGGGATCAGCCGCAGCACCAAAAAGATCAGCACGGACACAGCCAGCATCAGCGGCAGAGCCGCTGCACTGCGATAACCGATCATCCGGATCAGGATCAGCCCCAACGCCGCGTCCCCCCTTGCGATGCTTTAGGAGTGAAGCATTGTTCGAGGGGGCTGGGAAGCCGCGTCAGGCGCTCGGGCGTTGGCGAAGCACGTCAGCGAAGGTGCAGTGCAGTGCCACGAACGCGTGGCCTTCGGTCGACAGGGCTGCGATCAGCTGCAGGATGTCCTGGTGCGCCTGTTCCAGGTTGGCGGTAAAAATCGTCTCATGGTGCGAGATGCGATTGCGCAGCTGACGCGCGCGGGCGAGATGGGTGGCGACCCAGGCCAGATCGCCGTCGGTCGGCAGATTCGCGAAGACCGCGTCAAGCTGTGTCGACCACTTGAGCGGGACTGCGAATTTGGTGGTGAGTAACTCGATCCAAAAGCCGAATGATAAGCCGGACACTGTTGCCTGCTTGCGATCAAACTCGCTGGTAGCGTTTTTATTGACAAGTGACTGAATGCGTATCTTATGAGTAGCCTTCAGCAAGCCGGTAAAACGCGGATCGTAGTGCCAGTTTTGCGAGTATCGATTCGTTAAATGTGCGTCAAGTTTGTTGCGTAGAAATACTTCAAGAAAATGGAGCGGCAGATACAGTGCTTGAGATAGGCGAAGATTCCAGATGTAATATTCTGCTATCTTGCTGCTATCTCCACCCACCTCGTCACGGTATTTTGTCAAACGCGCTGGTGTCAACAAACGGAACAGGGCCAGCTGCGTGTCAGAGCTGTTATGAAAAACCGCTTGCATGGCAGAATCGGTCGGCATACATAGTCCTTGTGTGCCTCGGGACCAGATCACTGTGCGATCGCGAAAGCGTCGTGCACATCCCCCGGGGACCCTGTTTTCAGCCCGCTGCGGCGGCGCTTCCGAAAATCCTATCAGATGCGCGGTATGCACGACTAGAGGGCCGTGCACGGATAGCGTGTCCCGCCGCACCGTCAGCATAGACGCCGGCCCGGCCAGTCCTGTAGGGAGGGCGCTCTTGTGCGAGCAGTGGGCGAAGGATGCGTGATGGCGGACGTTGGTGTGATCATGGGCAGCCAGAGCGATTGGGACACCATGCGCCACAGCGTCGACACGCTGGCGGCACTCGGCATCAATCACGAGGTGAAGATCGTGTCCGCCCACCGCACGCCAGCGCGGCTGGTGGACTATGCGGGGTCCGCGCGCGAGCGGGGCTTGAAGGTGATCATCGCCGGTGCCGGCGGTGCCGCCCACTTGCCCGGCATGGCCGCCAGCATGACCCCGCTGCCGGTGTTCGGCGTGCCGGTTGAATCCCACGCGCTGAAGGGCATGGATAGCTTGCTCTCGATCGTGCAGATGCCGGGCGGTATCCCGGTTGGCACGGTTGCGATCGGCAAGGCCGGCGCGATCAACGCGGCCCTGCTGGCAGCCGCGGTGCTCGCACTCAGCAACCCGACCATCGCAGCAGCCCAGCAAGGCCGGCGCGATCAACGCGGCCCTGCTGGCAGCCGCGGTGCTCGCACTCAGCAACCCGACCATCGCAGCAGCCCTCGATGACTGGCGCGCACGCCAAACCGCTGCCGTGGCGGAGGAACCGACGCGATGATCGCGCCGGGCGCGACCATCGGGATTCTGGGCGGCGGCCAGCTTGGCCGGATGACCGCACTCGCCGCCGCGCGCCTGGGCTATCGCACGGCGGTGCTGGCCCCAGAAGCCGACGCCCCCGCCTTCGATGTCGCGAGCTACCGCCTGCACGCGGCCTACGACGATCCGCACGCGCAGGGCGAACTCGCCAAACTCGCGAGCGTCGTCACCTACGAATTCGAAAACCTGCCGATCGAGGCGGTGGAGACACTGGCCGAGCAAGTGCTGGTGCGGCCGAGCCCAAAAGTGCTGCGCATCGCCCAAGACCGCCTGCGCGAGAAGG
>JAAFHH010000322.1 GCA_013297545.1 Alphaproteobacteria bacterium | reverse complement strand
TGTGGCGGCTGAGCCGATACCAAAACAACTGGCTTGGCGTCGAGGCGTAGAACCGTTCTTGCGCGGCCGACAGCGGCACGCCCGATTGCGGCTCGTAGGGCTCCTGGCTGACGTAGCGCGTCATCGTTGGTCACTATCCAGGCGGATGCGGGGGTCGAGGGCTGCGAGCGCGATGTCGGACAGCAGCACCCCCACCACGGTGAGCAGGGCGAGGAACAAGAGGAAGCTGCCGGCCAAATACATGTCCTGGCTGCGCAACGCATCGAGCAGCATCGGGCCTGTGGTCGGCAGCGACATCACAATCGACACGACGGCCGCACCAGAGACCAGCTGCGGCAACAAGTTACCGATATCTGCGATGAACGGATTGAGCGACATGCGCAGCGGATACTTCAGCAGCAAACGGCCGGGTGGCATGCCCTTGGCGCGCGCGGTGGTGACGTATTGCTTGTGCAACTCGTCAAGCAGGTTCGCGCGCAAGCGCCGGATCATCGCAGCCGTGCCGGCCGTGCCGATCACGATGGTCGGCACGATGAGGTGTTCGAGGACCGAAACGATCTTGGGAAACGTCCAGGGCTGGCCCAAAAACACCGGGTCCATCAGGCCGCCAACTGAGGTGCCAAACCAGCGGTTGGTCAAGTACAGCAAGATCAGTGCGAGCAGGAAGTTCGGCGTGGCGAGCCCTAGAAAGCCCAGAAACGTCAAGCCATGGTCGAGGGCGGTGTAGCGGTGGGTCGCGGAATAGATGCCGATCGGAAACGCCACCACCCAGGTGAACAGCACGGTCGCAAAGCTCAAGATGATCGAGAGCACCAAGCGGTCGCCCACCACTTCAGACACCGGGCGCTCGTATTCGAACGACCAGCCGAAATCGCCCTGCAGACAGCCCCACAGCCAAACGACGTATTGTTCCAGAAACGGCCGGTCGAGCCCGTATTGCTGGCGCAGAAAATCGATCTTGCCTTGGTCAACCGCTTCGCCCTGGCTTTGCAGTTCGGCGATGTAGGTCGTGAGATAGTCGCCCGGCGGCAGCTGAATGATGGCAAAGCACAGGAAGCTGATCGCCAGCAGCGTCGGGATCATCACCAGGATACGGCGCAGCAGGAAATCGATCATGGCCGCGCCTCCGCCGTGCGGCGGCGATCCTCGAACCAGAACAGATCTGGGCGGTGGATGCCGAAGTGGGCGCCGGGGTCCCAGTTATACATGGCGCGGGCAGGCACGTTGCGCAGCCGGTTCGACACCAGCACCGGCTGCGGCACCGACGACACGAGGCCGATCGTCGGCAGTTCCGTCGCGTGGATCGTCATCATCTCGCGCCAGATCGCGGCCTGTTCGGCACTGTCGGTCGAGACCAACCAGCGCTGATAGAGGGCGAGCAGCCGCTTTGGCCACTCCATATCGATCGCTTCGCCGGCCTGGCCTTCGGTTTCGACAAAATTGCCCCAGCGCGACCATTGCCAGTGCGTCTGGTCGGTTGGTGCCCATTCGGCCGGCGACATCGCGGCATTGGGGATGCCGTTTTCAGCGCCCGAGCCAATCGTCATCAGGGTTGAGCCCGCAAACACGCGGTTGCGCAGGCCTTCGATCTGCAACGGCTTGGTCAGCAAGCGGATGCCGAGGCCTGCCCAACTGTCGCGGATCAGCTGCAGCACATCGGCTTGTTCCGCCCCTTCGCCCGGAGCCTCCACCACGATGGTGAGCGGACGGCCATCGGGCAGGTGGCGCTGGCGATCGATGCCGCGCCGGGGCAAGCCGATCGCATCGAGCAGGCGGTTCGCTTCGCGCGGGTCATAGGCCGCGAATGCTGTCGTCCAGGCGGGATCGCTCAGCGGGCTTTCGGCCTGCAGCGTGTTTTGGCTCTCCCGTGCGAGCCCGAAATAGACCACCTGGTTGATTTCGCGCCGGTTGATGCCCAGCGACAGGGCTTGGCGAAACCGCACATCGCGCATCAGCGTGCGCCAGACTGGATCGGTGACGGTCAAGTTCGGAAACAGGCTCAAATGATTGCCGCGCGCCGGTGTCCACAGGTGGACCCGGGTGTCGTTGCGCTTCGCCGCCTGCTGCAGGAACGGATAGTTGTCGAAGCCGAGGTGACGGGCCTGCAGGTGGGTTTCCCCGGCCCCCGCCTTCACCGGCACGATCTTCGGGTCGACCACTTCGAGCACCCACCGATCGATGTAGGGCAGTTGCCGGCCCTCGCCATCGACCCGGTGGAAGTAGGGGTTGCGCACGAAAATGAACCGCTCCGCCGGCGCGCGGGTGGTGTTGACCCAGGGATCGAGGGTCGGCAGCTCTGGCGTGTCGGCGCGGTAGAGGTTGGAGATGCGGTTGAACAGCTGCGCCCAATTGCGCGCTTGGCCTTCGCGCACCCGTGCCGCGAGAGCCGCCCGGTCGGCATAGCGCTCATGGAAGCCCTTGAGGTAGTGCGCCGGCCGGTACGGGAAGAAGGGAGCCGCACCAGCAAGGCTGGTCAGGAAGGTCGGGTGCGGCTGATCCCAGCTGTAGCGCACGGTATGCGCGTCGAGCACTTCGAACCGCGCAAGCTTGCCCGCCACGATCAGCTGCTGCGGCGGGCCGGTCGGGCTCAAGCGACGATCTTGCGCCACGTCTTCGAAGTAGAAGCGAAAATCTTCCGCCGTGAACGGCTGGCCATCAGACCAGCGATGGCCCGGGCGCAGGTGGAAGGTGAACACCCGTTCGCCCTCCACGGTCACCCGCTCTAGAATGTCCGGCACCAGCGCAAGATCGCGGTCGAACACCAACAGGCGGGCGTAGCCGAAAACTGACATCAACCGCGTGTCGCGCGCCCGCGACACCAAAGTCACGAGCTCGCCGCCATAGCGACCGGACACCTGATCCCCGGTCGGCCCCGCGACCCGCGGCACCGATGGCAGGCGCTGCGCCACCGCCGGCAGGGTGCCAGCCGCGACATCGCGCTGCAGCATCGGCACTTCGGCCGACGCCGCGGTCGCGAGCAACGCTAGTGCCAGAGCCAGGATGCGCATCATGCAGCCTCCGCATTCGGGGAACGACGCACGAAGTGCTGATCGGCGATCGCCACGAGGCCGAGCCGCGTGCCCAGCGGAATCCGGTAGGGATCTGGCCACGCCGTCGGGTCAGACGCACGGCCTTCGCGGATCTTCGCGAAGTCGAGCGGGCGCGACGGGTCCGGCAGCGGCACGGCCGCGAGCAGGGCTTGGGTGTAGGGGTGCTGGGGGGCGGCAAACAGCCGGTCCGCTGGTGCCACCTCGACCAGCCGGCCGGCACACATGACCGCGATGCGGTCCGCCAGCACATCGACGACAGCGAGGTTGTGGGAGACGAAGATCAACGACAAGCCAAGCTCTCGCCGCAGATCCTGCAGCAGGGTGAGGATTTGCGCCTGGATCGAGACATCAAGGGCGGAGACCGGCTCGTCACACAACAGCACCCGCGGCTGCAGGGCGAGAGCGCGCGCAATGCCAACGCGCTGACGCTGGCCGCCGGAAAAACTGTGCGGGTAGCGCTGCCGGTGCCGCGGGTCGAGGCCGACGCGCTCGAGCAGATATCCCACCCGCTCGGCGCGGGTTTCGTCCGTGCCGATACCGTGGATCACCAAGGGCTCGGCGATGATATCGCCCACCGTCATGCGTGGGTTGAGCGAGGCGAACGGATCTTGAAACACGTACTGCACCGCGCGGCGATAGGCCTTCAAGCCGTCGCCGGTCAGATCCTCAACCGCATGCACCTGGCCCTGGTCATCGCGCCAGCGCACGGTGCCCTCGTCCGCTTGGATCGCGCGCAAGATCACTTTCGATAAGGTGGTTTTGCCGCAGCCACTCTCGCCCACCAACGCCAAGCATTCGCCGCGCGCGACTGTCAGGTCGATGCCATCAAGCGCGACATGATCCGGCCCCGGTGGCCCAAACCAACCGCGCTTGCGGCCGCGGAAGCGCTTGGTGATCCCGGTCAGTTCCAGCACCGGCTCCGCGGTTTTCGGACCGACCCGGGCGTGCCCGCCGATCGTCGGTACTGATGCCATCAGGTGGCGCAGGTACGGGTGGTGCGGATCGGCGAACAGCTCCGCCGTCGGCCCCTGCTCCATCACCTTGCCGCGCCACATGACGACAACTTCGTTGGCGACGTTGGCGACGACCCCAAGATCGTGGGTGATCATCAGCACGGCCATCTGCAGTTCTGCCTGCAGATCGCGGATGAGGTGCAGCACTTGCGCCTGCACCGTGACATCGAGCGCCGTCGTCGGCTCGTCGGCAATCAGCAGGGCTGGCCGGCACACCAGCGCCATCGCGATCACCGCGCGCTGGCGCAAACCGCCGGAGAGTTCGAACGGATAGGCGGCAAACGCGCGTCGCGGATCGGGAAAGCCAACCAGGCGCAGCATGTCGAGGGTGAGGTCGATGCCCTGCTGGCGATCAAGGGTCCGGTGCAGCAACAGCGCTTCCGACACCTGATCGCCGATCGTGTGCAGCGGCGACAGCGCCGACATCGGTTCTTGAAACACCAACGCGATCTTGGCACCACGCACCGCCCGCCAAGCCCGATCATCGGGGAGTTCCAGCAGGTTCTGTGGTACGTTGGTCGCGGGATCGGTGAACAGAATTCGCCCCCGCGCGA
>JAAFHH010000321.1 GCA_013297545.1 Alphaproteobacteria bacterium | reverse complement strand
ATGCGCACCGCAGCGATGAGATCGGCGTGCTCGATCGCGCGCTCGTGGTGTTTCGCGACCAAATGGTGCGCGTGCGCGATCTCGAAGCGCAGCGCGTCACCACCGAGGCCGCCGCCCGCCTGCAGCGGCGCCAAGCCATGCTGGCGATGGCCAATGATCTCGATCACGCCGTGGGCGAAGTGGTGACGGACCTCGGCAACGCGGCCGTGGTGATCGACGCGATTTCCAACAATTCCGCCAATCGACAGCAGACGAGTTCCGGCCATTCGGTCGCGGTTGCCGAAACTGCCGAGGCGACCCGCACGCGCATCGCGCAGTTGGCTGCGGCGGGGGAGGAGTTGGCCGCCTCGATCGGCGCGATCGGCCAGCAGGCCGAAGACGCGACCGTGGCCGCCCGCGGTGCGGTCGACGATGTCGCGACCTCGCAGGCCGGTATCGCCGCCCTGGCGGATGCCACCAAGGAAATCGCGTCGGTTGCGACGTTGATTGCAGAGATCGCGGAGCAAACCAATCTCCTGGCGCTGAACGCCACCATCGAAGCCGCCCGCGCCGGTGTGGCCGGGCGGGGGTTTGCGGTGGTCGCAACCGAGGTCAAGGCGCTCGCCAAGCAAACCGCCGAAGCGACCGAAACCATCGCTGGGCGCGTGGCTGCAGTGCAGGATCGCACGGCGGCAGCGACGGCGGCGATGGGCCGGGTCGCCCACTCCATCAGCGGCATCGAGGGGCGAATCTCCGAAATCGCCGGGTCGGTCGATCAGCAACGCTCGGTGACGACGGAGATCGCGGGCACGATCACCCGTGTCACCGACGAGATGGGGGCAGTGACCGGCCGCATTGGCCAAGTCGGCCAGGGCTCGATCGTCTCGGTCGCGGGATCGATTGAATTGCTGTGGGCGGCGGGCAATCTGTCGGCCATTTCCAAGCAGCTGGCGGGCGATATCGCCGAGTTCTTGCAGTCGGTGCGCGGCGACCCAGAAGCGGCATGAGGCAGAGCCGCTTGCAGCGGGCGCGCGACACCGGCAGTGTCTGGGCGGTGCACTTGCTGGCGGATGGCCAATGGAACCTTACACGCTGCTCTACCCCCAAGATGGCTTGATCCCCCTCGTTGTGGACAGTCCCCATTCCGGCGAATGGTACCCGGACGATTTCGGCCACGCCTGCACGCAGGCACAGCTGGAGACCGGCTGCGACCGGTTGGTGCACGACCTGTTCATGGGCACGATCGTGATGGGCGGCACGCTGCTGCACGCGCACTTCCCGCGCGCCTACATCGACACCAACCGCGCGATCGACGACATCGACCCGGAGTTGCTCGCGGGCCCCTGGCCGACACCGCTGAAGCCCGGCCAGAAGAGTGAGCTTGGCCTCGGCCTGATCCGCCGCCTGGCGCTGCCGGGTGTGCCGGTCTACGACCGCAAGCTCAGCGTCGCCGAGGTGCAGCACCGCATCGATACCTACTACCGGCCTTATCACGCAGCCCTGAAGGCCGAACTCGACCAGTGCCACCAGGAAGCCGGTGTCGTGCTGCACATCAATGCCCACTCCATGAAGGCGGTTGGCAATGAGATGGGGACAGACGCGGGCCAGCGCCGGCCGGATTTCTGTATTTCAGACTATCACGGCACAACCTCTGCAACATCTCTGACTGAGTTCGTGGCCGAGCGGCTGCGCAGCCTCGGCTACGATGCCCGGATCAACGATCCCTACTTCGGTGCCGAGATTGTGCGCCGCTATGGCCGGCCGGCAGAGGGGCGCCACTCGATCCAGATTGAAGTAAATCGCAGTCTCTATATGAATGAGGAGACGCGGCTGCCGATCCATCGCTATACCGAAATCAAGCAGCACTTGACCTATCTGCTGATGGGTATCCGGGATATGCTGACGGGCTAAGACATTTGTCTCGATTGACTGTTGCGATGATCATTTTGTAATATTCAGTCCGGCTTATGTAGGGATGAATTGTGGTTGATCAGACGCGGACGGATGTCACCGTCCTCAGACAGGTCGTGGTCAAGAGTGCGGCTGACACGGCCGGCATGCCCGCAGCCGTGGTCGATTTGATCGCGTGGTGGCAGGCAGCGTGTGCAGCACAGCCCGTGCCGCCGAAGACCGCGGTGACGCCGGAGAGCCTGCGCCGCTGGCTGGGTGATCTCTCCCTGGTTGAGCGAGTCGGCACCGATTTCCGCTACCGGGTCTATGGCAGCAACCTGGCACAGGTGGCCGGGTTCGACCTCACGGGCCGGCTGATGTCGGCTGCGTTCCCAGCCGACGTCGCGCGCTTCTACACCGATCAATACGCGCTTGCGACTCGCGAACGACGCCCGCTGTTCAGCGTGAACAGCCGGCCGCTACACATGGGGGTGACCGCGCGCACCTGGCAGCGCCTGGTGCTGCCGCTCAGCGATGTCGACGGCGCGATCGGGTTCTTTTTGCTGCACGTGCAGGTGGTAGACCCGGTTTAGCCCAAGTCGAGCCGCGTCACATCATGCCCGGTCGCGGCCAAAAACCGGTCGAACCCCTCGGGTGACAGCGCTGTCGTCATCGTGTTGGTCAGCGGGTGGACGTGGATCGGCTGACCGTCGAACAGCGGCTGATCGACGATGAACCGCACCCGGTGGGCAACGCGATCATTGTAAAGGGCAAGTGGGGTGACGGATCCTGGCGTCACCCCCAGCACCTCGACCATCGCCTCGGCCGAGCCAAAGGTGAAGCGTTTGCCGCCCACGGTCTTGGCCAGCCACGTGAGGTCGACGGCGATATCCGCCCTGGCGGTGATCAGCCAGAACTGACCGCGCTTGTCCTTCACGAACAAGTTCTTGGTGTGCCAGCCATCGAGCGCGCCGCGCAGGCGCTTGGCTTCCTCCACCGTCGCGACGGCGGCGTGTTCTTGGGTGGTGTGCGCGATGCCAAGGGCGGTAAGGGCTGCCAGCATCGCGGCGGGGGAGGTGGGGAGGGTGGGCGTCATGACGAGAAACGCTATCCTGCCCATCCAGTCGTACGCAAATCTTGATAGGGCGACGTGGCCGCGTCGTCGACCTCGGTCGCTGTTTCCCGCGAGACCGGGCAGCCTTCATCCTCGAGGGGGGGGATATCCTCTCCGGCCCCCCGCAAGCGGGGGGAGGGGCGATAGGCGCATGTCAGAGGCGTCGCGTTGTGCCCAATCCCACTTGCATTACCCACCCCAGCCGCATCAACTCCAGCCCACTGGACCCCTAGAGGAGGGTTGAGATGACCCCGACCGATGCGATCACGCAGCCCCGCTACACCGGCATCGCCTCCTTCATGCGTGCGCCGATCGCGACGGACTGGCAGGCGGTCGACATTGGCCTGATCGGGGTGCCGTTCGATGGCGGGGTCACCAACCGCACCGGTGCGCGCCACGGGCCCCGTGGTTTGCGCGAGGCCTCCACCTTGATGCGTGCCGGCAATCAGATGACGCGCACGATGCCGTTTCAGCTGGCGCGCATTGCCGATCTGGGCGATGCGGTGGTCGAGCATCCCTATGAGACGACGGCGGCGATCGATGATCTGACGGCGTTTTTCCACCGGGTGCAGGATCACGGCATCGTGCCGATCTCCGCGGGGGGGGATCATTCCATCACCTTGCCGATCATGCGCGGGATCTGCCGAGATCGGCCGGTCGGCATGGTGCATTTCGATGCCCACTGCGACACCAGCGATGGCTACTACGGCTGCAAGTTCCACCACGGCGCCCCGTTCCGCCGGGCGGTGGAAGAGGGGCTGCTCGACCCCAAGCGCACGATCCAGATCGGCATCCGTGGCGGCTTGAACGACATCGACCTCTGGCGCTTCAGCTATGACAGCGGTATGCGCGTGGTGATGATGGACGAATTCACCCGCATGGGGATCGATCAGGTGATCGCCGAGGCCTTGCGTGTCGTGGGCGATGGACCGACCTACGTCAGCTTCGATGTTGATGGCCTCGATCCGGTCTATGCGCCCGGCACCGGCACGCCGGAAGTGGGTGGCATCACTACGGTCGAAGCGCTGGCGATCCTGCGGGGCTTGCGCGGCATCGATTGCATCGGCGGCGACGTCGTTGAGGTCGCCCCCCCTTGGGACCCCTCGGGCATGACGGCGTTGACCGGTGCCACCTTGCTGTATGAAATCCTGTGTCTGGCAGCTGAGAGCCATGCGCGCCGCGCAGGCGCTTGATCTGGTAGTGCTTGCTGCGAGGGCGCATATCTAGCCTGTCGCCCATCCCGTGAGGTGCCGCCGCCATGGATCTGACCCGTCGTACCGCGCTTGCTGCGGGAGCTGCAGCACTTGCCAGCCCCGCGATTGCCCAAAACCGTCCGATCCGCATTGGCGAGGTCAACAGCTACACCACGCTCGCGGCCTTCACCGTGCCCTACCGCCAGGGCTGGATGCTGGCGCAGGATCAGGCGAATGCTGCTGGTGGCCGCCGGTTTGAAACGCTGTTCCGCGATGATGCCGGCCGGCCGGATACCGCGCTTAGCCAAGTCCAGGCGCTGCTGTCGTCCGACCAGGTTGATATCTTGGCCGGCA
Organism: Alphaproteobacteria bacterium; assembly: GCA_013297545.1. GTDB lineage: Bacteria > Pseudomonadota > Alphaproteobacteria > Elsterales > Elsteraceae > RDXE01. Next base: position 92 of record JAAFHH010000321.1, on the reverse strand, counting down.
CGTTCTTTTCCAACGTCGGCCTCGCGGTGTCCGACTTCGCGAAGGCAAACCGGCGCTTGTTCGTCGCGTCCGAGCCGTTGACCGACGCGATC
>JAAFHH010000320.1:862-4625 GCA_013297545.1 Alphaproteobacteria bacterium | reverse complement strand
GGCTCGAGCGCGCGCGAGGCGAAGGTGACCAACGGCTCGCCCGGCTGCAGCACAACACCGGTCGGCAGGGTCAACGCTTGGGGCGGGCCGGGGCGGATCGCATCGGTGTCGATGCCATCGTGGATCACCTGGATGCGCGGCTGCAGCAGGCTCGGGAACAGCCGGTGCTGCCAGTGCATCGGTGTGACGGCGGCATCCGCCACCTCCATGGTCAACCAGGCGAGCGCATTGCGCAGCTGGGCTTGGCGCTGGGTCTGGGGGTTTGCCGGTGCAAACTCCGGATCAGAGCCGATCAGGCCACCAACCCCTTGATAATATTCCATGAACACGATCAGGCGCGCGTCCGGGAACACATCCTTGATGAACAAACTCTCACCGAAGCTACCGTGGGCGAGCACGACGTCGGGGTAGAAACCTTCGGCTTTCAAGCCGAGTGCAGCACTGCGCACGGCCTCCGCCCGCCGGCCGGCGCGTTCCAGCTCGCCGGCAAAGCGCAGGTTTGGCGGCAGCTGGTCATCCCAAGCGTAGGACCGCACCGTCACGCCGGGGGCGGTGCGCGGCAGCGGGTTCGCGGCACTTTGCAAGAACACTTGGCGGGTGCCGGGATGCTGCGCGAAGTGGCGGATCAGGTGCGGATATTGCCCCGGGTACTTCGGTTCAAGGTAGAGCACGCGCATCGGATCAGCGTGCCGCCAGCATCCAGCCGAGCCCAGTGCCGACCCCGATCCCCAGCAGCAGGGTCAGCACCACCAACCGGGCGACCTGGCGGCTGAGGCGCTGGGCGGCTACGTCGCTGGCGGCCGCTGTTTCCTCCCGGATGGTTTGCTTCACTTGGTCGCTGAACTTCAAGGACAGGTAATTGACCGCACTGCTGACATCGGCCGCCGTGGTGCGGATTTCGTCGAGTGCTGCGCGCCGGGCCTCAAGCTCGGTCGTGAGGCTCGCGAGCGCGCTCACCTGTGCGCGTTCCAACTGCGGCACCGTCACGGTCACCAGCAGCTTGAAACTGGTGATCAGGTCGCTGAAATCCCCGACCAGCCGGCCGATCGGATCCTGGCTGCCGCCGACGGTTGGCGGGGGGCGCAGTGTCACGCCCGTGCCGGCAAAGCACACCCGCACCGCCCCCGGATCGAGCACTACGCCGTCTGGTGCGGTGAACACGAAGGCGACTTTGCCGGCGCGCAGGCCCGCCCGATCAAGGTCCGCGCGGAACTGATCGGCGCTGATGTGGCCCAGCAATTCCCCCGATTGCAGCACTTCCAGCAGGGCGGGCTCGTCCTGCCCGTCGATCAGGGCCCAGCCCGCGACCGTACGGTCGGTCACCCGGTCGATGCAGCCGCGATAGACCAGCGGCTTGGGTGCGGGTGCTGTCACCGGAGCCTACCGCTTGTCGCGCGGCGATAGGGTGCGGGCATCGACCCGCGGCTGCGTGCCCGCCATGGTTGGCAGCTCGGTCAGCATGTGGCCCCACTCCAGCAGAACGTGGGGCGGCAAGTCGGCCGGTGCCGCAGCGGGGAGGCCCGGCCGGGTGCCGAGAGCGGCCAACAGATCCGGCAGCAATTGGCGATACATCTCCGCCATCCATGCGCGCAGCGCGGTGATCGTGCGCTGCAGCGCTGGCTTTGGCAGTGGCACGCCGAACGCCGCGACGTCTTGCACCGCGACAATCCGGTCGATCCGCCAGCCGCGGGCGTCAAGGGCGGGCAGGGCTTCCGCGCGGAGCATTGGATAGTGCAAGCGCCGCGCTCCTGTCTCCACCATTGCGCGGGTGAGGGCATCGTACGCCTCCACCCCCTCGAGCATGGCGACCGCACCATCCTTGTCGAGCGGCAGCAGCAGCACCTTGGCATCGGGCAGGATGCGTTTGGCCCCCAGCACCACCGATGTTGCGGCGCGAATCGCCTCAAGGTCGGCCGTGACTGGCACCAGAATCCGCACGACCCCGCCGCGGTGCAGGGCGGCGAGGTCGCTCGCCTCCGCCCAGTCTTGAAACCCGCCCCAGGCTTGCGCGCCAAAATCGACCACCAGCGGCTTGGCGTCGCCCAACCACTCCGCCATCGGATCCCAGAATGCTTGGCTGTTGGCATCGTCCATGGCGGCGGGGCCGGCCGCGAAGGTTGCCACGTGATCGCTGCCAAACCAGCGGCACAGCTTCGGCTGGCGATCATATTCGACCAGCCGTGGTGCTTGTTTCATGCCCTGCAGGGCGAGGATGCAGAACTGCGCCAGCAGCGACTTGCCGACCCCGCCTTTGTCATTCGCAATCAGAAGCTTGATCACCCGCGCCACCCTTCCGCCGCTGTTTGGCCCCGCCACTGCGCAGGTGTGGTAACAGTCGCCCTGGGTGCTGTCCATGGCCGGGGCGTGGGCGCGGATTTCGTAAAAAAACTGCGACATTCCGCCACAGATCAGCCGTCGCGACCGTCGCCTGCGGCTAGGGGCTATGCCAGATTATAGCGCTTGAGCGCGTTTTGAGTGCTTGTGATGCCTCCACAGCCGCGGCTCGCTACTGTCTCTATACTGTTTGATATAGATTTTGAGGGCGGCTTTTCCAGATGGACCATCCGGGTTTCAATCGACACGATGGCTCGGATTTGGTAGCTGACACACATCAGTTTGACGCGGGTCGCGGGGAGCGGGGACGATGACAGGTACGCCGGAAGTTGGGGAAGAAGTTCAAACGTTTGATCCAAACGCTTCCACTGGAGGCTTAGATGATTTTTTTGAAAGGCAGTTCTCCTCCGGCCCTCAGTCGGTCGAGCCCGGCATAACACCTGCTGGCGTTGACACCGTCCGGATTGTTATCCCCCTATCACCGAACGGAACGTTTGAGGGTTCCTCGAACAGTTTCGACATTGTCACATTTGCTGGCGGCGGAAGAATCGACACGTCCAAAATTGGCGAGACCATCGACGGTATTGTTTTCATCGGGGCGAGTGATTCTGTGTTGGATTTGAGTACTCGCCAGAGTGCAGCCACAGTTTCGGGCGGAACGGGTGAAGACTCATTCATCGGCGGTTCGGGCGGAGATGTGATCAACACCGGTGCTGGCGATGACACGGTGGAGGGCGGCGCTGGTGGTGACAACCTAATCCTTGGAGCAGGCGATGATGTCGCCTTCGGTGGCAACTCGAATGTCTCTGTCAATCCAAGCCTCGTCAGAACGTCGGCCGCCGGTGCTTCAGAAGACCTAATCCGTGGCTCAACCAGTGCCATCCCGAGTTGGTTTGATGCGACGTGGTATTCGTCCAACAATGTGGACGTTGCCCGCGCGATCCGTGCTGGTACGGTGTCCTCGCCGTTTGAACACTTCCTGGCGACAGGGCAGAAGGAAGGCCGCGCGCCGAACGCGAGCTTCGACAACGCTGCCTATGTCCGGGACAACCCTGATGTTGCGGCCGCCGTGCGCACTGGTGTGTTCGGGTCGGCGTTCGAACATTTCTTGATGTTCGGCGCATCGGAAGGCCGGCGCCCAACTGCCACCTTCTCGGCCAGCGACTACCTCGAAGCGCATCCAGACGTCGCCCGCGCTGTATCAGCCGGTACCATGCGGGCAGAATTGCACGCCGGCCTCTATTCCGGCCGGGAACGGCGCGGGCTTGACGACCGCGATACCATCTTCGGCGGGTCCGGTAACGATTTCATCGACGGTGGTCGTGGTCGCGATTCGCTCGATGGTGGGTCGGGTGCGGACACGATCATCGGCGGTCTGCACAACGACAGCTTGGTCGGTGGCACGGGTGCTGACCGCTTCCGCTTCGCG
>JAAFHH010000320.1:0-852 GCA_013297545.1 Alphaproteobacteria bacterium | reverse complement strand
GGCAAAGACACCATTGGTGACTTCTCGGTGGCGCAGGGCGATCGGATCGACTTGGTCTCCGCCCGCGGCGCTGCCCCGCTCAGCTACACCGTCGCATCCGATGCGGCCGGCAACGCGGTGGTAACCCTGTCGAGCGGCGATACCATCACGCTGATCGGTGTGGCGGCCAACCAAGTGACGCCGACCATGTTCTTGTCGTCGACGGTCAGCTAGTCCGCACCACACAGTCCTCGCTGACATGCATCAGCCGGTCCCGAGGCACCTCGCGGCCGGCTGATTGCTGTTGGGGTCATCAGCGCTGTGCCGGGGCCGGTGCCCCCCACCCGAGCGTCGTGCCGGCGGCCGCTAGGATCACGCACGCGATGCCGATGATCTGCACCGGCTGCAGCACCGTGCCGAACGCCAGCACGTCGACCAGGATCGCCACCACCGGATAGATGAACGACAAGATGCCCTGCACATCGGTTGGCAGACGCTGCACGGCGGCGTACATCAGCGCGTACATCACGCCAGTGTGCAGAATGCCGAGGGTCGCAAACACGCCCCAGGTTTGCAGATCGGGTGGCGGGTGCTGCCAATCGACCAGGGGGGCCAGCATCACCGTGCCGGTGACCACATGGATCAAGGCGATCAGCTGTGGCGGCACAGATCCCTTCAGCCGCTTGGTGGTAACCGCCGCTGCCGCCCAGCCAGCAGCTGCCAACAGCGCCATCGCGATGCCCAAGAGATAGTCGTCGCCCACCACGTACCCGGCCGATGGCTTGAACACCACGATCGCCAGCACGCCCGTGAACGCAATCACCAACCAGCCGAGTTTGGCCGCCGTGATCCGCTCGCCAAACAGCACCGCAC
>JAAFHH010000032.1:7715-13731 GCA_013297545.1 Alphaproteobacteria bacterium | reverse complement strand
CGAGCCGGCGTGCCTGCACGACGGCAATCGGCACGGAGGCGAGATACGCCAGACCGAGTGCCAACAGGGTGAGCCACGGCTCCGTCGCCAAGCCGGCGGCGATCCCGGCCATCGCGACCAGCACCAGCGGCACCTGCTGGCGCTTCACGCGCAGGCGCTTGCCGGAAAAGGTCGGCAGGCGGCTGACCATGCCGAGGCCGACGAGGACCAGCCAGGCCCCCACCAGCAGCGGGCTCTGCAGCGCACTCCATTCGAGATCGAAACTCGCGATCATCGGCAGCAACGCCAAGCCCGCGCCCGCCGGCGACGGCATGCCGGAAAAGAAGTGATGCGTCCAGGCCGGCCGGTCGACGTCATCCAGCGCGACGTTGAAGCGCGCCAGCCGCAGGGCGGTGCAGACCGCGTAGATCAGCACGGCCGCCCAGGCGAGGCCCCCGCCGCCATCGCGGATCCACAAGTACAACAACACGCCCGGCACCACGCCGAAGCACACGAAGTCGGACAAGCTGTCGAGTTCCGCGCCGAAGCGCGAGGTCGCGTTCATCAACCGCGCAACCCGGCCATCGAGGCCATCGAGCACCATGGCCAGCAGCACCGCCCCAACCGCGATCTGCCAACGCCCCTCCAACCCGAAACGGATCGCGGTCAATCCGGCCGAGAGTGCCGCCAGGGTCAAAACATTGGGCAGCAGCCGGTTGATCGACAAGCCGCGCAAGCGCGGTGCCGACTGGCTGCCCCGTGCCCCCCAACGGCGTGGCCGCAGCATCAGGCCGTGCGCCCGGTGCGCGCGGGCTCAGACGCGGCGAGGTCGGCGATCACCGTCTCGCCCGCGATCGCGCGCTGGCCAACGGCGACCAGCGGCGCCACCCCATCGGGCAGGTAGACATCGACCCGGCTGCCGAAACGGATCATGCCAAAGCGCTGCCCCACCTCCAGCTGATCGCCCTCGCGCGCGAAGGCAACAATGCGCCGCGCGACTAGGCCCGCGATCTGCACCAGGATGACGTCTTGGCCGCTCGCGGTTTGAATGCGCCAGCTCATGCGCTCGTTCAGCTCAGACGCCTTGTCGAGCGAGGCGTTTAAGAACGCACCAGCCCGGTAGGCGAGCTTGACCACCTGGCCCGGCAGTGCTGCCCGGTTCACATGGCAATCGAACACGTTCATGAACACGCTGACACGCAGGCGCGGTGTCGAGCCAACGCCCAATTCCTCCGGCGGCACGGCGGGTTCGATCAAGGTCACCACGCCATCGGCCGGTGAGATCACCAAACCCTCGCGCACCGGCGTGGTGCGGGCGGGATCGCGGAAAAAGTAGCAACACCACGCCGTCAGGACGAGGCCGATGAAGCCCAGCCACTCGGCGGCGAACAGCCACAGCCCGAGTGCCAAGAGGGCAAACAGGCCGATGAAGGGCCAGCCTTCACGGTGGATCGGTGGCAGGGTAAAGCCTGGAATCACGGGGTCTCTGTCCTCTCTCGCGGCTGGGGTCTGCCGCGCAGGTGTGCTATCGATCCGCCACGGCTGGCGGCGGCGTGATGACCGCCTGCAGGTTCAACCGGCTTGGAGCCTCTGATGTCAAGCTTGCGTACCCTCGCGACAGCGAAGCTGCCAGTCGAAATCGGTTCGGTCGAGGTCGCGGCCGACGGCTCGGTCACTCGTAGCACAGAAGCAAAGCCGGTGCGCTTTGGCTTTGAAGCCTTCGGGGCGAAGTTCGCCGGCGAAGTGGGAGCCGCCCGCCGCCTGACGGTCACCACCGACCTCGGTGCGATGCCCTACACCATCGAAGGCCGCGACCGCCGCATCGACCTCGCCCACATCGTGGCAGAAGCGCGCCAGGCCTTGATCGGCGGCACGATCGCGATCACCCCGCAGCAGCGCGTGGTGCTGACCCTGGTCGACGAGCTGGAAGCCCCACTCACGCCATCCGAAATCATCACCGCCGCCTCCATGCTGGCGCTGCGCGCCCAGCCCTGGATCGCACTCACCGCGAAGAGTGCCAGCCAGACTGGCAAGCGCGGGTAGCCCCTACCGCGGTGCCGACGGCACCAGGAACACCTGGCCCGGATAGATCAAGTTCGGGTCGCGGATCAGCTCGCGGTTGGCGTTGTAGATCAGGGTGAACTGGATACCGCGGCCATAGCTGCGGCGCGCGATACGCCACAGGTTGTTGCCGGGCTGCACCACCACCAGATCCTGCGACGCGAGCAGTTCGGGCGAGACGTCGACGCGCTGGAACGGCAGTTCGACACGCGCACTGACGCGGCCCGCCTCGTCGATCTGGTCGACACGCAGGCGGTAGAGGCCGGGGGGGACTGTGCCCTCCAGCACCGTGCGCCACGCCCCGCTGGCATCGACTGCACCGCCGCCGCGCGGGCCATTGTCGAGGTAGAGCTGCAGGCGTTGGCCGGCGGCACCAGTGCCGGCGATCTGCACGGCACCGTCCGCGGTGTAGTCGATGACACCGACGGTCACGGGGGCCGCCGGAGGCCGCGGTGGCGGCGGGGTGGCGGGTGCCGGGGCCGGTGTCGCGACCGGGGCTGGTGCCGGAGCGGGCGGCGGCGGTGCCACTTGGGCGACGGGCGCCGATGGTGCGGGCGCCGGCGGTGGCGCTGCCACGGGTGGTGGCGACGGCGGTGGTGCCGGGGTTGGCGGTGGTGCGACCACCGGTGCGGGCGGGGCCTGCAACACAGTCGTCGGACCGGCTTGATCGCGCGGGACCAACAAAGCGAGCGGGGCCGTCGGCTGCTGGGTTGGGGCACCCGCGATGTCGCGGTCACGTTCCGGCACCACCAACACCACCACTTGGTCGGAGCGTTGCGCAGGGCTGTCGCCGGAGCGCACAGAGAGGCTTAACTCGCGGCTGCCGGCGGGCAGCGGATCGCTCGGCAGCAGCACCCATTCACCGCGGGAATCCGCCGTGACCACGCCCACGGTGCGGGTGCCGTCGAGCACGGTCACTTCGGCACCCGGGGCGGCGCGGCCGGCGATCACGGCATCGCCGCGCGGATTGACGCGCACGACATCGAAGGTCGGCCGGGTGACCGGCGGTGCGGCCGCGATTGGTGGCACGGCAGCTGTCGGTGCGGCGGGCGCGGGTGCCGGGGTTGGTGCCGGAGCCGGGGCTGCAACCACAGCCGCAGCCGGCGGTGTCGCGGCTGGTGCCGGGGCAACCGCAACCGGTGCCGGTGCTGCATCTGGGGCCGGGACGGCGGTCAGCGGTGGCGAGGCGATCGGTCGCTCCGCCACATCAGGAGCACTGTCTCGCTGCACCATGCACATGTTGAGCAGCAAGGCCGCCGACAACAGCGCCAGCCCGAGCGCACCGACGAACAAGGGTCGCTTCACTGCCGGCATCCTCCCCATGGGCCGTTCGGGATCAGCCGCGCCACGTGTCAGCGCCAATACCGATCTGATGGATACCTACGGCAGCCGGCGCGAGACTGCAATGGCGCTGGCACGGTGGCAAACCCCTAGACGCAGTGGGTGCTATCGCGTCAGATAGCGCTCGCGCGCTTGCGCTCATCTGTCGCTCTCGGGAGTTCCCCTGCCCATGCTTCGTTCCGCTGTTCTGGCGCTCAGCGCCACTGCCATCGCCGCTGGCCTGGCGTTCACCCCGGCTCCGGCTAACGCACAGTCCGATCCGATCGCCGAACGCAAGGCGGTGTTCCAGATGTACCTGCGCAACGTGCGCGCGATCAACGCCGCCGTGCAAGCCAACGGCGACATGCGCGCGCTCGCCGCCAACGTGCGCGAAATGCAAGCGGGCCCAGACCGCGTGGCGCCGCTGTTCCCAGCCGGCACCGGCCAAGGCCAGACGACCGTGACCACCCGCGCCCTGCCGGTGATCTGGACCGAGAATGCCGGGTTCGTGTCGGCGAACAATGGCTTGAAGCCGGCGCTGGCCACCTTGCTGACGGCAGCCGAAAGCGGCGACATCGCGCAAGTGCGCACGGCCCTCGGCGGCGTCGACGCGGCGTGCTCCGCCTGCCACACCACCTACCGGGCGCGCTAACCTTTTAGCGCCGCGACAAACGCGGGGACGGTGACCAGCCGTTCCCGCCGCGAGCGTTCGGCCTTCAGGATCGCGTGCACCTGGTCGACGCTCTCCTGCACGTCCTTGTTGACGACGATGTAGTCGTATTCGTCGTAGTGGCTCATCTCATCCGCCGCTTTGGCCATCCGGCCGTCAATCACCTCGGCACTGTCTTGGGCGCGCGTGGTCAGCCGCCGGCGCAGCTCCTCGTAGGATGGCGGCAAGATAAACACGGAAACCAGGTCACGCCGGGCTGAGCGCGCGAGCTGCTGCGTGCCCTGCCAATCGATGTCGAACAGCACGTCGCGCTCGGCCGTGAGCGCACCTTCGACCGCATCGCGCGGTGTGCCATAGCGGTTGCCGAACACTTCTGCCCATTCCAACAACTCGCCGCGCTGGACCATCTGGTCGAAGCGCGCGAGGTCGATGAAGTGGTAGTCGCGGCCATCCATCTCAGACGGCCGACGCGCCCGGGTGGTGACGGAGACGGACATCTCGAGCCGCCCAGCTTCACGCTCCAACAGCAGGCGCGACAGGGTGGTTTTGCCCGCGCCCGACGGCGAGGACAGGACGAGCATGACGCCACGACGGCGAATGGGGGGCGGCGGGCTCATTCGATGTTTTGCACCTGTTCGCGGAATTGATCGACAATCGCTTTCAGCTCAATCCCCAGCCGCGTCAACGCCATGTCGGCCGACTTGGAGGTCAGGGTGTTGGCCTCGCGGTTGAATTCCTGGGCGAGGAAATCGAGCTTGCGGCCAATGGCTGTGCCACTGCTGAGCAGGTCACGCGCTTGGCCGATGTGCGCCGTCAGCCGGTCCAGTTCTTCGCGGACATCGGCCTTCAACGCCAACAGCGCCACTTCGGCTTCCAAGCGCTGGGGATCGATGCTGCGTTGGCCAGGCTGTGGGCTCGCCAACAGCTCCGCCAACGCTTGGGTCAGGCGCGCATGCAGCTGGGCCGGCTGGGTGGCGGCCAGCGCTCCGGCCTGCCCAACCAGCTCTGCAATGCCGGCGATCTGATCGGCAATCACGGCGCTCAGCCTGACACCCTCTTGACGGCGCGCGGCGACCAGCTGGTCGAGGGCGGCATCGAGGCCCGCCAGCAGTGCGCCATCGCGGGCGATCACCACCGCCTCGGCCTCCGGTGGTTCCTCGCCGGTATCCAGCACGCCGCGCACTTGCAGCAAGGTTTCCAGGCGCGGTGGTGCCCGATCGACGCGGGGACCCAGCGCCTCGTGCAGGGCCAGCACCCGGGCGATCGCTTCGGCGTTGATCTGCAAGGGCGGCTTGGCGACCGCGCGGGAGAGCTCCAGCTGCACCGAAACCGACCCGCGCTGCAGCCGCTGGGCAAGGCGCTCGCGCACCCGTTGGTCCAGGCGATCAGAGCCCGGCGGCAGGCGCAACCGGACATCCAGGCCGCGGCCGTTGACGCTTTTCAGCTCCCAGCGCCACTGCACGCCATCGGCGGTGCCGGTGCTGGCACCAAAGCCAGTCATGCTGGAGGGGGGCAAGGGCTGGCGATCCATGGCTCTTCCTATCGTCGCGGCACACCGCGGAGCAAGCCCGCGCATGGCGCAATGCACTGAGTGCCTGGATATTGCCGTAATCCAGACTAAGGTTGTTGCCTCCTAAGGGAAGGAACCCAAACCATGGACGATGTTCGCCTGATCCTGCCAGACCCCGTGCTGACCCGCCGCGGCGTTGTGATGACGTCGCTCGCCACTGGCTTCGCGCTTGCGACTCAGCCGGTGCAGGCACAGACCGCCATCACGACCCCCGCCGATGGGCTGGTCGCGGGCGAAGTCACCATCGCCATCGGTGGCGACCGAATCCCAGCCTACCGCGCCATGCCATCGGGGGCGGGTCCGTTCCCGGTCGTGATGGTCGTGCAGGAAATTTTTGGTGTGCACGAATACATCAAGGACACCTGCCGGCGCCTCGCGCGGGCTGGCTACTGTGCGGTTGCGACCGAGCTGTTCGC
>JAAFHH010000032.1:0-7705 GCA_013297545.1 Alphaproteobacteria bacterium | reverse complement strand
CGCCAAGGCGACGTCTCCCGCGTGACCGACATGGCGGCGATCCGCCCGATCGTCGCGTCGGTGCCGGACGCGCAAGTGATGTCGGACCTCGACGCCACCGCCGCCTGGGCGCGGGCGGAAAGCCGGGGTCGCGCTGATTGGCTGGGCATCACCGGTTTCTGCTGGGGTGGCCGCGTCGTGTGGCTCTATGGGGCGCACAACCAGCAGCTGACTGCCGGTGTCGCTTGGTACGGCCGCGTCGTTGGCGATCCGAACCCGAATCAGCCGGCCAACCCGGTCGACGTCGCGGCCCGCATCCGCGCGCCGATCCTCGGCCTTTACGGCGCGGCGGACACCGGCATTCCGGTCGCGACGGTGGACCAGATGCGCGCAGCCCTCGGCAACGGCACGCGCTCGGAAATCCATGTCTATCCAGACATGCCGCACGCCTTCCACGCGGACTACCGGCCATCATTCCGGCGCGAGGCCGCTGAAGATGGCTGGCGCCGTCTGCTCGGCTGGTTCCGCGGCAACGGCGGCGTGGCGTAACGCACAGCAGCCCTGCTGCGGCGCGGGTCTTGACCGTAACCGCAGCAGGGCCACGTGCTACAGCCATGACCTATGATCTCGCCTTGCAGGAACGCCCCGCTGTCGACCCCCGGCAGCTGGAGCGCGGCTTTGTCTCCGCCCGACCCAACCGGCTTGCCGATCGCGTGCTGCAGCAAGCGATGACGACACCGGACCCGGTCCAAATCCTCACCTTCTTGTGCGAAGCGCTGATCGAAGCCGGGGTGCCGCTGCGGCGATCCATGGTCGGCTTTGAGATCATCCACCCGCTGATCGAAGGGCGCGGCGTGGTGTGGCGGCGCGGTGCACCGGCCGAGAGCATCGACTGGCTGCATGGCCGCGATGACAATGGCGCCTGGCAGCGCAGCCCCTTCTATCACATGGAACAGCAGGGCTTGGCCGTGCTGCAGCTCGATCCCAGCGCAGAGGCCAATGTTACCCGGTTTCCGGTGCTGAAAGACTTCGGCGAGCTCGCCCTCACGGACTATCTGGCGTTAATGATCCCGTTCGGGGCGAACGCCAACCCTGCGCTCGACCGGGACGGCTTTGTGATGTCGCTCGCAGCCGATGGCACGGGGTTTGCGGCTGAGCATCTCGCCCTCATCGAGGGCCTGCGCTTACCGCTGGCGGCCGCGTTTCGGCTTGCGATCGAAGCCAATCTCGCGCGCACGGTGATGGAAACCTACCACGGGCGCGACGCGGGCCAGCGCATCCTCGCCGGGCGCATTCGGCGCGGCGATGGCGAATGGCTGCGCACCGTGATCTGGATGAGCGACCTGCGCAACTCCACCGGCCTCGCCAAGCAACTGCCCGTCGACCGCTATCTCGCGGTGATGAATGCCTACGCCGATTGCGCGGCTGGCGCCGTGCTGGCGGCCGGGGGCGAAGTGCTGGAGATCATCGGTGATGCGGTGCTCGGCATTTTCCCAGTGCGCGACGGCACCAGCGACAGTGACGCCGCCACCCGCGCGGTGGCGGCGGCCCGCGACGCCCGCCATCGCCTCGCGGACTTGCACCAGACCAGTGCGTGCGAATACTGCCGCGTGATCGAATTCGGCGTGGGTATCCATTGGGGCGAGTTGGTGTACGGCAATGTCGGCACACCAGACCGGCTGAACTTCGGTCTGATCGGCCCCGCCGTGAACGAGGCCGCACGGCTGGAAAACCTGACCAAGACCTTGGGTCGGCCGATCTTGGTCTCCCGCACAATCGCAGACCTGGCTCCCGGACCCTGGGACGACCTCGGCCGCCAAGACCTGCGCGGTGTCGGCCGGCCGATCCAGGTGTTCGCACCGGCGCTGGTGTAGGCCAGCGGTGCTCAGCAAAGCTCATCTCGTTGCCCTCTACCCCCGCGCCCCGCAGGCGTACCTCGATGCGTTTGCAGCGACCGCGGATGCGGTGTTCGCCCGCTTCCAGATCAGCGCCACCACCAACCGGCTCTACTTTTTCCTGGCGCAGATCGCGCATGAATCCGACGCGCTCACCCTCATCGAAGAAAACTTGAACTATAGCGCGCAAGCCATTGTAAACGCTTGGCCAAAGCGCTTTCCAAGCGAAGCGGACGCAGCCCCGTTCGCGCGCAATCCCGAAAAGCTCGCGAATTCCGTCTATGCCAACCGCATGGGCAATGGTCCGCCGGAATCCGGCGATGGCTACCAGTTCCGCGGGCGCGGCTACATCCAGATCACTGGACGCGAAACCTATCAGGCGATCGGCGCAATTGCCGGCTTGGACCTAGAAGGGAGCCCAGACCTGGCAGAAGATCCCGCCCACGCCCTGCTGGTCAGCTGCGCGTTCTGGCAATGGAAAAACCTGAACGCGATCTGCGACACCGGTGACTTCACGGCCGTCACCCGCCGGATCAATGGCGGCACCAACGGCTTAGCCGACCGGGTCGCCTGGCTCGACAAGGTGCGCCGCACCTTCGCGAACCCGCCCACAGCCGACGATCACCCGCCACCGACTGACGTGATCGCGATCCAGCAAGCACTGCGCGCCCAAGGCATGACGGAGATCGGTGCCGCCGACGGCCTGATCGGCCCGCGTACGATTTCCGCCATCACTCGCTTTCGCCAGAAAGCCGGGCTGCCGCCCGGGCTGATCGACAATCAGCTGCGGGCGGCTCTGGGTCTGCCGGCGGCGTCCGCCTAAGCCGGCATCGTCTCCGCAAACGCGCGGTAGCTGTCGCGCGCGGTTTGGAACACGGGGCCCGGCTGAAAGCGCCGGTCGTCGAGGGCGAGGAACGGCTGCACCTTGCCGTAGTTGCCGGTCGAGAACAGCTCGTCAGCTTCCAGCAGTTCCGCGTACTCGACCCGGCGTTCGACCACGGTCTTGCCAGCCTGGCGCAACAGGTTGATCACGCGCTGGCGGGTGATGCCGTTCAAGAAGGCACCATTGATCTCCGGCGTGATCACCACGCCATCGCGCACGAAGAACAGATTCGCCGTGGCGAATTCGGCAACCGCGCCGGTGTGGTCCATCACCACCGCGTTGTCTGCGCCCTGCTCGCGCGCCTCGGCGATTGCGCGGGCGGAATTCGGGTAGAGGCAGGCGGCTTTGGCATCAGTCGGCGCCATGTCGGGTGCCGGCCGGCGAAAGCGGCTGCGCACCGCCGTCATGCCGGTGCCCGGCGGCATCGGGGCTTCATAGACCGCGATCAGGAAGCGCGTGGAGGCGGGATCGGGCTGCAGCGCGCCGATGCCGCTTTCAGCCCAGTACATCGGGCGAATGTAGAGGGCGGCACCGGCGGCGTGGCGATGGATCGCCTCGCGGGCGAGTGCTTCGATCTCCGCCGGGGTTTCGGTGGGGGCGAGGCCCATCTTGCGTGCACTGTCGATCGCCCGCGCACTGTGGCGGTCGAGGTCGGGTGCGAGGCCGTCGTAGGCGCGCCCACCGTCGAAAATGATCGAGGCTTGCCACATCGCGTGGCTCAGCGGCCCGATCACCTTCGGGCTGCCTTGGTGCCAGGCACCGTCAACGTAAGTCCAGCAGGCGGGCGCACTCATGCCTTTGATCCTTTCGGCCAGGCGGGGTCACGGAATTCTTGGAATTCGAGCTTGTAGCCGTTCGGATCGGCCGCAAAGAAGGCGTAGACGTTGAACTCAGTCGATAGCTCCGGCGGGCCCTCAATGGTGACCCCCTTGCCCTTGAGCCGGGCGTACCAGCCATCAACGTCCGAACTCACCATGGTGAACACGACACCGCGCGGCTCGACCGTGCGGTTCGGGCGCGAGCAGATGCCGAGAAAGCCTGAGCCACCCGTGCGGTAGATCTTGCAGCAGGTCTGCACCAGCACGCACTCCAAGCCGAGGACGTCTTCGTACCACTGGGTCGTGGCCGCCAAGTCATGGGTGTAGATGAAGGTGACGCACTGATCGATCGGCGGTGGTGCAGTCATGGCAAGCCCCAGCTGGTGTCCGGTGCCACAGCCTGAGCGAGGACGGGCCGGCTGTCCCATGCAATCTTGGCAGCCCGGCCCGGTGTCATGTCGATCTTGTTGCGGTTCTGCATCGGGAGTGTCACATCGCTGTGCTATCGAATCAGGGCGCGCAGACGGGTGGCGCGGGTGAGAGTGGGTGAGCCGTGCACAGTGAACCGTTGGCAATGCTATCCCTGCCGCCGCGTGGGGATTTGACCGCGGCCGAACAGTCGATGATCGAGGTGCTGGAAACCTCCCCCGCCGGGGTGGTGATCCTCGACCACGCGGGCAAGGTGATGTTTTGGAACAGCCGACTGCTGGAGATGCTGGGCGACCTGCAGGGCGAGGCGTTCGCCGAAGCCGCGACCCAGATGTTCTTCAAGGATTGGCTGGTGCGCCGCCGCGCGCTGGCCGAATTCGATGCCAATGGCGAAGTGCGCGATCTCGAAGTGGAGCTGATCACCGCCTCCGAACGGGAGTCCTGGGCGTCGGTCACGATCCAGCGCGCATCGTTCGAAGGCAGCCCTGCCGTCATCGTCTGGTTCTACGACTTGTCCGCGCGCATCGCGATCGAGCGCGAACTGGAAGCCTCCGAAGACGCGATCATGTCGGTGCTCGAGGCGTCGCCGATTGGCGCCACCATCCTCGATCGCTCTGGCCGCGTGCTGTTCTGGAACAGCCGCTTGCTGGATATTCTGGGCGTGCAGGGTGCGGATTTCTCCGACGCCGCCGCGCTCGTGCAAAACGGCAGCACGGATTTGCGCGACGCGCTGGTGGCGCAACTCGACCGCGACGGCCATGTCCGCGATGCGACCGTGAACCTAACCCGCGGCGACGGCACGGAACTGCGCGCCCTGCTCTCGATGGAGAAGGTCACGTTCGAGCGTCAGGAAGGCATTCTCACCTGGCTCTACGACGTGAGCGATCTGCGCCGCGCCCAAGAAGCAGCAGAAGCGGCAACTGCCGCCAAGTCGCAGTTCCTCGCGACCGTCAGCCACGAAATCCGCACGCCGATGAACGGTGTCGTCACCATGGCCGACCTGCTGGCGGAGACCCAGCTGAGCGGTGAGCAAACCCAGATGGTGCACACGATCGCCGACAGCGGCCGGTCCTTGCTCACCATCATCAACGACATTCTGGACTTCTCGAAGATCGAAGCTGGCAAGCTCGACATCGAAGTGCTGGCGACCGACTTGCCCGGGATCGTGCAGTCGATCGCCGCCTTGATGCAGCCGAAGGCGCAAGAAAAGCGCCTGCGCTTTGTCACCATGATTGCCGACGGTCTGCCGCCCTGGGTGCTGACCGATGGCGGCCGGATCCGCCAGATCCTGTTCAACTTGGTTGGCAACGCGATCAAGTTCACCCAGACCGGCAGTGTGGAACTGCGCCTGGAGCACAGCGCCTTGGGTGTGCGCTTCAG
Organism: Alphaproteobacteria bacterium; assembly: GCA_013297545.1. Taxonomy (GTDB): domain Bacteria; phylum Pseudomonadota; class Alphaproteobacteria; order Elsterales; family Elsteraceae; genus RDXE01. The sequence goes on along the minus strand of JAAFHH010000032.1, from coordinate 2,321 downwards.
CGTCGTCGATACCGGCATTGGCATGGCCGCCGATCACTTGGCCCGCCTGTTCACGGCGTTTGACCAAGCCGATGCCTCGACCGCGCGGCGGTTTGGCGGCTCGGGCCTTGGCCTGTCGATCTGCAAAGGCTTGGTCGAAGCACTGGGTGGTGCGATCGCAGTCGACAGCCGGCTGGGGGTGGGCACCACCTTCACCGTGGATCTGCCAGCCGCCGCCTGCCCTGCCCCGCCCGGGGCGCGGCGCGCGGGTCAGGAACGGGCGCCCTCTCAGCGCTGGAAAGCTCCGGACCGGGAGATGGCGCGGGCCGCCCAATGCCTGATCCTGTGCGTGGAGGACAACCCGACCAACCGCGCTGTGCTGAGCCGCGTGCTCGATCGCCTCGGCTTCGCGCACGAGATGTGCGAAACCGCCGCCGATGCGCTCGCACGCCTGGATGCCGACCGCAATGCCTACGGCTTGCTGCTGACGGACTGCCACATGCCGGACATGGACGGCTGGGAACTGACCGAAGCAATCCGCGCCGCCGAAGCCGGGGGCGGCTACGTCAGGCTGCCGGTGGTGGCGCTCACCGCCGATGCGGTGAAGGGCACGGCCGAACGCTGCGACGCCGCCGGCATGCAGGGCTACCTCACCAAGCCGGTTGCCCTCGACGCGCTGGAGGCGATGGTGCTTGATCTGACACCAGACCTCGCCGAACTGCGCACGCCCGAAGCGCCGCTCGCCCCAATGGCCCACGAGGCGATGGTGCAAGTTGACGGCCAAGTGCTTGATCTCACGTCGATTTACGAACTGGTCGGCAGCGACACCGATGCCCGCAAGGAGATCTTGCGCGGCTTCCTGGATGCCGCCACCCCCCTGGTCGACCAAGTGCTGGCGAACAAGGACAGCGCGCCCGCCGTCGCACGCGACGCCGCCCACAGCTTGAAATCCGCCGCCGCCTATGTTGGCGCGGCGCAGCTCTCCAGCATCGCCGCGGTGGTGGAGGCGGCCTTCGTCGAAGGCCGGCTCGACAGTGCGCGCAGCCTGGCACCGGCCTTGAAATCCGCCCTCGACGCGGTCGCCCGCGCAATCGAAGCGGTGATGCTCGAACAAGAACTGGTACACATGCGCGCCGAAATCTCGACCATGGCGCAAGCCGACGAGAAAGACAGCGGCGGCACACTGGCGAGCGTCGTCGGCATGACCGAAGAAGCCGCAAGCCGCATCCTCGAAGCCGCCGAAGTGATCGCCAACCGCATCGAAGCCGTAGGCGACAGCGAAGAAGCCCGCATCATCCAAGACCAGCTGACCGCGATCTTTGAGGCCTGCAGCTTCCAAGACCTGACCTCCCAGCGCCTACGCCGGGCAATCGCTAAACTCGCTCAGATGGAAGAGCGGCTGGACGGCATTGTGAAGACCATGGACCCGGCCGTGCCAGTCGCGAAGCCGGCGGCGGCAGACGACAACGACGCGCAGAAGGCGATCGACGCGATGTTTGCGTGAGGGGCGCCCCTCAATCCCGCCGCAACCCCCGCTCCCGTTCGATCTGCCTCCAGCGTTCCACATTCCGGTTGTGCTCCGCGAGCGTCCGCGCGAATGCATGGCCCCCTGTGCCATCGGCGACGAAGTAGAGTTCGTCGGTCACCACCGGCTGGGCGGCGGCGAAGAGGCTGGCGCGGCCGGGGTTGGCGATTGGGCCGGGCGGTAGGCCGTTCACCGTGTAGGTGTTGTAGGGGTGGCGGAAGTCGAGGTCTTGGCGGGTGATCGGGCGGTTGAGCTGCAGACGCCCGCCGGTGACCGCGAACACCACGGTCGGGTCCGACTGCAGGCGCATGTTGCGGCGCAGGCGGTTGATGAACACAGCAGACACGCGCGCGCGTTCCTCGTCCTTGGCGGCTTCGCGCTCGATCAGGGAGGCGAGGATCACCAGGCTCTGCACGTCCGCGAACGGCAGGCCCGGGCTGCGCTTGGACCAGGCGTCGGCCACCACAGCGTTCATGGACCGCTGCATGCGCTGCACCACCTCCGCGCGCTGGTCGCCCCAGGAATAGTGGTAGGTTTCCGGCAGCAGGCTGCCTTCGCGCAGGCCAATCGGCACCGGGCCTTCGAGGCCTTCGGCCGCGTCGATCAGCGCCATGGTCTGCGCGACCGTCAGGCCTTCGGGGATGGTGATCCGGCGCACCACCGTGCGGCCATCTTGCATCTGCTTGAGCGCAGCCCGGGCGGAGATGCCGGCTGGGAAGCGGTACTCGCCGGCGCGCAGGGCCCGGCGCCCGCGAGTGCGCGAGGCCATCGTGCGCACCAGTTCGGAATCGGCAATCACGCCAGCTTCGGTCAAGCG
>JAAFHH010000318.1 GCA_013297545.1 Alphaproteobacteria bacterium | reverse complement strand
GATCGCGTCAAACGGCAGACCCAACCGGTCGACCAGCACTTGCGCGAACGGCGCTGCGTGGCCTTGGCCATAGTCCAGCGTGCCGGTGCGGATGGTGACGGTGTCATCGGCGTTGAAGGTGATGCCGCCCATCTCGTTCGAGGGCGGGGCGGTCACTTCAAGAAAACAGCCAATGCCAATGCCGCGCAGCTTGCCGGCCGCGGCACTGGCCGCCCGGCGCGCGCCAAACCCGGCATAGTCCGCTTGCGCCAGCGCTTTGGCGAACACCGCCGGGAAATCGCCGCTGTCGTAAGTCATGCCGGAGGCGAGCGTGGTCGGCAACTCGGCCTGGGTCAGCATGTTGCGCCGGCGCAGTTCGATCTTATCGAAGCCGAGCTCGGCTGCGGCCGTGTCGATCAACCGCTCCATGTAGTAGTTGCCCTCCGGCCGGCCAGCGCCGCGGTAGGGGCCGACGGGTGTGGCGTTGGTGAAGGCAAGCCTCGTCGTCACTTCGATCAGCGGCGTGCGATACACACTTTGGACGTTTTTCACCGCATTGTTGGTCGACGGGATCGGGCTGAACTGGGCGAGGTAGGCGCCGAGGTCGCCGATGCTGTCGAGCTTGAGGGCGAGGAACCTGCCCTCGGCATCCAGCGCCAATGCTGCTTCCACCACATGGGCGCGGCCGTGGCTGTCAGAGAGGAAGGCACCAGAGCGATCATCGGTCCACTTGACTGGCCGGCCGAGCGTGCGGGCGGCGTGCAAGATGCAGGCGTATTCCGGGTAGGGCGACGCCTTCATGCCGAACGAGCCGCCGACATTGCCGGTGACCACGCGCAGCTGCTCCGGCGGGCAGCGCAGCACGTCGCGCGACAAGGTGGTGCGCAGACCCCAGACACCTTGGCAGCCGACATGCAACGTCCAGCGATCATCGGACCACACGCCGATCGCCGAGCGCGGCTCCATCGCTGCCACTACGACGCGGTTGTTCACGAGCTTCAAGCGGGTGACGTGGTGCGCACCCGCGAACGCCGCCGCCACAGCCGCCCGGTCGCCATAGTGGAAGGTGAGCGCCCGGTTGCCGGGTGCCTCGCGGTGGAGTTCGGGTGCACCGTCCGCGAGGGCCGCTTCCGGATCGGTGACGGCCGACAGGGCGTCGATATCAACCACCACCGCCTCCGCCGCATCGCGGGCCGCAATCGCGGTCTCGGCCACCACGCAGGCGACCGCGTCCCCCACAAAGCGCACCTTGTCCACTTGCAGGGACAAGCGTTCGGGCTGGCGGATCGGCTGGCCATCCTCGCCCTGCAGCACGGCGCCCACGGTCATGCCGCCGAAGCCGGCAGCCTTCAGGCTTTCACCGGTGAGGATCATCAAGACCCCGGGCATCGCTGCGGCAGCTGTGGTGTCGAGGCTGCGGATCACCCCGTGGGCATGAGCACTGCGCACCATCACGGCATAGGCTTGGCCCGGCAGTGCGACATCATCGGTGTAGCAGCCCTCGCCGCGCAGCAAGGTCGGGTCTTCCGTGCGGCGCACCGATTGGCCGATGCCAAAGCGCATCAGGTGGTCTGCTGTCAGTCGGTCGCTCATCAGGATCTCCGCCGGTCGAGTGCCCCCAATTTAGCCCACCTGGGGCGAAGGTAAACCGTGGTGCGCCCCTGCCCTATCGGAACGGCAAGATCAGCAGGCGGCCAAGCCGATGGGCATCCGCCGGATCAGTGCGATCGAGCCCAACCGGGCCTGGCCCTGATGGCAGCACCAGGGTGCCGAACAACCGGTCCCACCACACCAAGGTGGTGCCAAAATTCCGATCGGTCAGCGGCAAGGTCGGTGCGTGGTGGACGCGGTGCAGGTCCGGCGTGATCAGCACCCGGCGCACCACCCGCTCGACGCCAGGCGGCAGTCGGACTGCGGCGTGGCTGCACAGGTTCGCCAGCGCCTCCAGCGCGAAGAACACCAGCACCACGCCGGGCGGCACACCGGCCAGCGCTGCGGTCGCCCCGAGCCACCCGATCACCACCACCGCCTCCAACGGGTGAAATCGGTGCGCGGTTGAGACATCGACGGCGCTATCGGTGTGGTGCACCCGGTGGATGCGCCAGAGGAAGCCGACCCGGTGCAGCGCCACATGCAGCCAATAGGACGACAGGCTCATCACCGCCCAGCCGATCAGCCACACGACCGGCTGGGGCAGGGGGAGGGCTCGCAGGAGCCCAAACCCGCTGGCCTCCGCCCACTCCGCCGCCAGCAGCACGCCGATGGGCTGCACCGCGCTGATCGCAACAAAGCCAAGCGTGAGAGCGAGGTTGGTCGGCCAGCGCCGCGACCGATTGATCCCCGGTTGCTCAACCAGCGCCAACGCGCCAAACACCAGGGCGTAGGCCACCAGCGCCATCGCGGGCAATGGATCGTCCATGGGCGGCAGCCTCCCCCCTCAGGCGTGGTGCGCGTGCCGAACGGCTCGGACAAACGCACCAAGCTTCTCGGGGTCGAGCGTAGCGTTCGTCCGCACCCCCGAACAGAGGTCGAGGCCGTAGGGTTTCACCGCCGCGATCGCTTCAGCGGCGTTCGCGGCGCTCAGACCGCCAGCCAGGAACACCGGCCGCGGACTTCTCTGCACGAAGGCGGCACTGATGCGCCAATCATGCACCCGGCCTGTGCCGCCGAGTTCCGGCACGGCGAGGCTCGGCCGGCCCGAATCGAGCAAGAAGGCGTGGACGTGGGGGGCGTAGAGGTCGATCAGGTCGAGGGATCGATCATCCTCGACATGGATCACTTGGACGCGCCGAACTGTCGGCAGCAGGATCGCGAGCCCGGCACTCTCGCGCGCATCGATGTGGGTGACGATTTGGACCGTGCTGACGCCGGTGCGCCGAACGTGATCAGCAATCGCGTCAGCCGATGTTTCAGACGTCAGCAGAAATGCCGCCACCGGCGGCGGCACGGATGCCGCGATCTCGGCGATCAGATCATCCGCAATCGGCCCGGGGCCGGAGGGCATTGCGGCCACCAGCCCAATCGCATCTGCACCGTGGTCGATGGCGAGGGCGGCTTCCGCCACGTTCGCGATGCAGCAGACTTTGATGCGCGTGCGCATCGGCCTAGCCTGCGAGCACCCGGCGGATCAGCGCCACCGTCTCGGCTTTGCCGTAGAGCGCGATGAAACTGCCCATGCGCGGGCCTTCGCTCTGACCCAGCAGCACTTCGTATTGCGCCTTGAACCAGTCCCGGAGCGAGGGGAAGGCGTGGTGCTTGCCGACTTCGAACACGGTGTTCTGGAGCAGTTCACCATCGGCGTCGGCCGGCAGGGCATCGAGTGCATCGGCCAATTCGGTGAGGGCTGCGCGCTCAAGGTCGCTCGGTGCGCGGAACACTTTCTTCGGGTGCACGAAGTCTTGGTAGTAGACGACCGCGTGCTCGACCAAGCGCGCCAGCATCGGCGAGGTCTCGGGCGAGAGGTCCGGCCGGTAGCGCTTGACGAAGCCCCACAGGATACCCGGCTCGGCGGCCTGCACCACGCCAGCGAGGTTCAAGAGCAGCTGGAACGTCGGAGCGCCCGCTTCCGCCGCCGGCGGCTGGCCGCGGTGGATGTGCCAGGCCGGGTTTTCGAAACGCTGAGCCGCCGCCTCGTTCGGGAACTTTTCGATGTAGGTCAGGTACTCGTCGACCGCCTTCGGGATCACATCGAAGTACAAGCGCTTGGCACGCCGCGGCTGCTGGAACATGTAGAGCGACAAGCTTTCCGGCGGCGCGTAGCGCAGCCAGTCTTCCATGGTCAGCCCATTGCCCTTGGACTTGGAGATCTTTTCGCCGTTCTCATCCAAGAACAGTTCGTAGTTGAAGCCTTCCGGTGCCGGCACGCCGAGTGCTTCGCAGATGCGCGAGGAGAGCTGCACCGACGGGATCAAATCCTTGCCGGACATCTCATAGTCGACCCCAAGGGCCGCCCAGCGCATCGCCCAATCGGGCTTCCACTGCAGCTTGGATCGGCCACCGGTGACCGGCTGTTCGACGACAGCGCCATCCTCGTCGGTGAAGCGGATCAGCCCGGTTGCGGGATCGAGGATCTCGATCGGCACCTGCAGCACGCGGCCCGACGTCGGGCTGATCGGCAAGAACGGTGAGTAGCTGGCACGGCGCTCAGCCCCTAAGCTCGGCAGCATGATCGCCTGCACGGCGTCGTAGGCCTGGATCACCTTCAGCAAGGTCTGATCGAAGCGCCCGGAATGGTACCAATCGGTCGAGGATTGGAATTCGTACTCGAAGCCGAAACTGTCGAGGAAGGCACACAGGCGCGCGTTGTTGTGGGCGCCAAAACTCCCGTGCGTGCCGAACGGATCCGGCACCTGGGTGAGTGGGCGGCCCAAGTGTTCGGCCAGCATTGCCTTGTTCGGCACATTGTCTGGCACTTTGCGCAGGCCATCCATGTCGTCGGAGAACGCGAACAGGCGGGTCGGCAGGTCTGACAAGGTCGCAAACGCCCGGCGCACCATGGTCGTGCGCGCGACTTCCCCAAACGTGCCGATGTGCGGCAGGCCCGACGGGCCATAGCCCGTCTCGAACAGCACATAGCCCTTGGCCGGCGGGGCTGATGCGAAGCGCTTGACCAGCTTTTCGGCTTCTTCAAACGGCCAGGCCTTGGGGCGATCAGCCAGGGTAAGTG
>JAAFHH010000317.1 GCA_013297545.1 Alphaproteobacteria bacterium | reverse complement strand
CCCTCCCGGCCTCCCCCCGCTTGCGGGGGGAGGGGCGAAACCGGCTTACGCCTGTACATCCAACGGCACGTGATCGAACTGCAGGGCCGCCAGTCTTGCGTAGAGGCCGCCTGCGCGCACCAGGTCGCTGTGGCTGCCGGTTTCCACCACTCGGCCGCGGTCGAGAACAATCAAGCGGTCGGCTGAGATCACGGTGGCCAAGCGGTGGGCGACGATCAAGGTGGTGCGCCCGCGCATCAACCGCTCCAGCGCTGCTTGCACGATGCGTTCGGATTCTGCGTCGAGCGCTGATGTCGCTTCATCCAGCAGCAACAGGGCTGGGTCGCGCAGCACGGCGCGGGCGATCGCGATGCGCTGGCGTTGCCCGCCGGAGAGTTTGACCCCGCGCTCGCCCAGCTGGGTCGCGTAGCCGTCGGGGAGTTTTTCGATGAAGTCGGCCGCGTGGGCGGCGTCGGCCGCGGCACGCACCTCGGCATCACTCGCATCGGGGCGGCCGTAGCGGATGTTGTCGGCGGCAGAGGTGGCAAAGATCACCGGGTCTTGCGGCACGGTGCCGATGCGATGACGCACGTCGAGCGGATCGGCGGTCTTGATGTCGACACCGTCGATCAGGATGCGCCCGGCTTGCGGGTCATAGAAGCGCAGCAGCAGCTGGAACACGGTGGTTTTGCCAGCCCCCGACGGGCCGACCAGGGCCACGGTCTCGCCTGAGGCGACGCTGAAATCGAGGTGCTCGACTGCCGCCCGGTCGACCCGGGTTGGATAGTGGAAGCGCACGGCCTCGAACCGCACCTCGCCCCGCGCCGGTGTTGGCATCGCCACGGGCATCGGTGGGGCGGCGATGTCGGGCGCGGTCGCCAGCAGTTCAAATAACCGCTCCGCCGCACCAGCCGCGCGCTGCACTTCGCCCATCACTTCGGACAGTGCACCGACAGTGGCCGCGACCAAGGTTGCGTAGAACACGAAGGCGGAGAGTTCACCGGCGGAAATCCGGCCGGCCAGCACGTCTCGGCCACCGATCCACAGAATGATGCTGATCGCGCCGAACACCAGGAAGATCACACACGCGGTCAGCAAGGCGCGCGCGGCAATGCGCTGGCGAGCGACCCCGATCACTTGGGCGAGGCCCGATTGAAAGCGCTTTTCTTCAGCGGCTTCTTGGGTGAACGCCTGCACCGTGCGAATGCCGCTCAAGGCTTCTTCGACCGTCACCGACAGGTTGGCGATGCTGTCTTGGCTGGCACGACTGAGCCGGCGGACTTTGCGGCCGAACACCAGGATCGGCACCATCACGAGCGGCACAACCAGCAGCACCAGCAAGGTCAGCTTCGGTGAGGTGATCATCATGAACACCACACCGCCGATCAGCATCAGCACATTGCGCAGCGCCATCGAGATCGAAGACCCGACGACGGTTTGAATGATCTCGGTATCGACGGTCAGGCGGGAGGAGATTTCCGCCGTGCGCGCACTTTCATAAAAGCCGGGGCTGAGCCGCAGCACATGGGCGAACACATCGCGCCGCACGTCGCTCACCACCCGTTCGCCAAGCCAGGTGACCAGCGAGAAGCGGGCGTAGGTCGCAGCCGCCATCACGGCCACCACGCCGATCAGCGCCAGCACAGCTTGATCGAGCAAGGCCGCGTCGCCGGAAACGAAGCCTTCATCGACCAGGTGCCGCAAGCCCTTGCCGAGCGCGAGCACCGTGCCAGCGGCAATCACCAGTGCGACACCGGCCGCAGCGGCCACCCAGCGATAGGGGATCAAATACGCCAGCAGTGGGCGCAGCGCACCGACGCGCTTGGACGCCACCCGGTCAGCCGCAGGCGAACGCGCCATCAGCTGAGCGCGACAGTGCCGCCCGTCGCGGCAGATAGATCGGCGGACAGCTGATCAATCAGATCCACCCCGCCGCGGGTCGACACCCAATCGGTGCCCGACCAGCCATAGTGCCCGGCCCCGCTGATCGGCGAGGCGAGCCACAGCTGGCGGGTCGGCATGTGCTTGTTCAGCACGAGTTCGCGGTTGTCTTCGAGGGTGATGATCAGCACAGACGATCCCGCCCGCTCAATGTCCGCATCGGGCAAAGCGGCTTCGATCTGTTCGGCCAGATGCTGCAAAGTCGCTTCCGCGAAGGCGTCGTAGGTGCTCTCATCGAGCAGGGCGGCGTCGGACATCGCATGGGTCTCCTGACGGGCGAAACGCTACAGCCGTAAAGCGCCGGATGCGTGGGCGCCAGCGGAATCAACGCACCACAGCGAGTGCTTGGCGGATGCGCGCGAACTCCGCCGTGTCCGCAATCACGCGGGGCACTTTGTTCTGACCGCCGAGCTTACCGCGCGCCCGCATCCAAGCATTCACCGCACCATCGGCAAGCGGGACCACCTCTGGCGGCGCGATGCCGATGCGGTCGACCCGGTGGGCGCGGTAGTCGTCGTTCGCTTGGGCGAGCGACTGGTCGAGGGTGCGCGCGAACCGCGCCAAGCGATCAGGCTCGCCGAGCCCTGGTGCCTCGACCAGCCAGACATGGTGGCCGAGCACGTTGGCGTCGGCCACGTGCGTGCCGACCATCCAGTCGCGCACCTCGACATCGGCTGCTGCTGCCGCTGCCGTGATCGCGGCATCGAGTTCCCGGCCGATCAGGTGTTCGCCGAAGGTGGAGAGCGACCACCCAACCCGGCCCGCCACCACCACCCGCGGCGGGGTGAGCGAGGTAAACCGCACCACATCGCCAATCACATAGGCCCACAGACCCGCACAGGTGGTCATCACCAGCGCGTAGTCGACACCCGTTTGGACGTCGCCGAGCCACAGACGGGGGGCAGTCGGGTCGTCGATCCGATCCGCGTCGACGAATTCGAAATAGAGGCCGTTGTCGACCAGCAGGCGCAAGCCCGCCTGCGGGTCTGCATCAGCGAGCGCGATGAAGCCCTCCGACGCGGGGTAGACTTCGCGCAGTTCCGCGGTTGACCGCTCAAGCCAGCGCTCAAACCGCGCGCGGTAGGGTGCGAAGGCAACGCCACCGTGGACCACGAGGTCGAGGTCTGGAAACGCGGCCTTGGCGTCGCCATGCCCGTGGTCCGCCAAGCGATCGAACAGGGCGAGCACCCAGCTGGGCGTGCCGGTCAGGGCGCGAATATCTGCCCCCGGCGCCAGGCGGGCGATCGCATCGAGCTTCTTGTCCCAGTCCGGTTCCAACGCGACCTCGAGCGGCGGGAACTGGAAGCGTCTGGCCCACCAGGGCAGGCGGGCAGCCGCAATGCCGGAGAGATCACCGGCGGCTGCCCCGCCCGCCAGCGGCTCGAGTGCCGTGGAGCCCCCCAGCATCAAGGATCGTCCGCCCAGAACCCGGCTCTGCGGTCGCGCCAGCACGTGCCAGGACAAGAGATCGAGCCCGGCGCGGGTGTTGGCCGCCAGCATTTCCGCACTGACGGGTATGTATTTAGTCCGTCCCGAGGTCGTACCGGAGGACAGCGCGAAGTAGCGTGGGTCGTCGGGCCAGGTGATGCCACCGATCGCTGGGAACGCGTCTTGCCACCAGTCGCGCCAGAAATCCTCGTAGCGGCGTAAGGGGACTTGGGCGCGATAGTCCTCCGGCCCGCGGATCTGATCGAAGCCGTGGGCTTGGCCGAACTTGGTCCCCCGCGCACGGTGGAGCAGTCGCTGCAGCTGATCGGTTTGTGCCACCCGCGGATCTTGCGCCTGCAGTTCTCGCTGGCGGCGCTTGGCGCGCAACCGCAGCAGCGGGGTTGCGTTGATCATGGGGTGATCACGGTGGTGCGGGGGAATTCCCGGCGCACACCGGCCGGGCTCATCGGCAGCTGGACGTAGCCGCCCTGGTCCCAGAGCTCGCGCGCTTGGTCGACGAACTGGCTGGAATTCAGCCAGCCATCATTGCCACCCATCAGCACGAACCAATTGCGGTCGAGATCCGCCAGGTCGGAGACGTGACGCGCATTGGCGCCAAAGCCGCTGGCGGTCGGCTGGTCGGTCGCCGGGTGCGAGACTTTGTTCAAGGTATCATTGCTGCCGGCCCCCGGCAGGGTGCCGAAGCGGTAGCGTGCGCCGATCAGCGGTAGGTTGCCGATCGGATGCTGCAAGGTGATCCGGTGCCGGTCACCCCAGGTCGCGTGCGCGGTGATCGAGGCGCGTGCCGCCGTCAGCGCTTGGATCAGTTGCGTGCGCGCCTGATCGGCGGGCAAGGCCAAGGTCAGGGTCGCCAAGCGTTCGAGCGGCCGGCCACCGGCTTCCAGCACGGCGGCGTCATTGGCCGCGACAAAGCCCCGGCCGAGGTGGAAGCTCACCGCTTCAAATGCGACGGCCCCGATGGAGGCCGCATCGTAGCGCCCATCCCAGGCGGTCAGGCGCTGCACCGTATCTTGCTGGGTGGCATCCAACGTCGCCCCCTGGAGCCGCGCCAGCATGACATCCCGCAGTGCAAGCGCGGAGCGCTTGAAGGCATCGCGCTGCAGGTCGAACAGGGTTTGGGTCGTGACCGGTGCAGAGCCACCCAGCAATTCCGCCATCCGGGTGATGCGATCATCGTTGGAAAAGAACCAGCCGATCGGGATTTCCGCGTCCGCCGGGCGGTTGTTGGCCGATGCCACGAACCCGGCCGCCGGATTGTAGACCGCCGGCAAGTCCG
>JAAFHH010000316.1:2818-4647 GCA_013297545.1 Alphaproteobacteria bacterium | reverse complement strand
GTTCAGCGGGTTTGACGGCGTTTCGATCATCACCACCGCGATCCGGCCCTTGGCCTTCGCTTCGGTGGCAGCGGCCCGGATCGCTTGCTCAGACAGGCCATCAGCAAAACCAACCCCAACCATGCCCAGGCTCGCCAAGGTCTTCGAAATCAAGGTCTCGGTGCCGCCGTAGAGTGGTTGCGAGTGCAAAATGACATCGCCCGGCCGCGCGAACGCCATGATCGTGGTCGCGATCGCTGACATGCCGGAGGAAAACAGCACGCAATCCTCCGCCCCCTCATAGACCGCCAAGCGATCCTCAACGATTTCCGAATTCGGGTGGTTGAAGCGCGAATAGACCAACCCGTCGACCGACCCGGCCGGCGGCACTTTGCGGCCCGACGTGTAGTCAAAAAAGTCCCGCCCCTCCTCGGCCGACTTGAACACGAAGGTGGAGGTCAAAAACACCGGCGGCTTCACCGCCCCTTCGGACAGATTGGGATCGTAGCCGTAGGTCAGCATCAAGGTTTCGGGATGCAGGTCGCGATTGCCGAGCTGCTGCTTGTGGTAGCGCGGATCTTTTTTCATCACAGGTCTCCCGAGGCGGTGCATGCCCGTAGCAGAGCGCTCGGGCGCGGTCCTGCCCAGCACGGCGCGACATCTCGCCGCAGATTACCTCAGCGCCAATTGACACCCCTCCCCTCGCAAGCCGAGCTTCGAGCGCAGAGTCTCCGTCACCACGAACAAGACAGGCTAACGGGCCACCAGAGCCCCAAAGGAGGAAGCCGATGATGCGTGCCCTGATCGTCGCCCTGGCCGTAACCGTAGCCTTCCCGGCTGCAGCACAAACCTTTCCCGATCGGCCGATCCGCATGCTGGTTGGGTTCCCGGCCGGCGGTGGGGTGGACATTGTGGCGCGCCAGATCTCGGCGGCGATGGCGCCGCTGCTCGGTCAGCCGGTCGTGGTGGAAAACCGCGGCGGGGCGGGCGGCAACATCGCGACCGCGGGCCTCGCCCAAGCACCCGCCGATGGCTACACGCTGCTGATGGGCAATGTCGGCACGCTCAGCATCAATGCCGCCCTCTACAAGCAGATGCCGGTTGATGTCGCGACTCTGACGCCGATTGCGCGGATCGCCACCACCAGCCTCGCCTTCGTGATCCCGGCCAGCCTGCCGGCCCAGACCCTGGCCGAGTTCACGGCACAGGCGAAGGCGCAAGGTGGGCGCTGGAACTATGGCTCCGGCGGTATCGGGTCGATCACCCACCTCGCCCCTGAGCTCTATAAGATCGCCGCTGGCGTGGCGATGGAACATGTGCCGTACCGCGGCTCCGCCCCCGCGCTGACCGATCTGGTGTCCGGCCAGATCCAGCTGATGGTCGATGCGATCAATGTCCTGCAAGGCCAGATCCAGGCGGGCACGGTGCGCGCGCTCGCCGTCACCTCCGCCGAGCGCTCGCCCGCCTTGCCGGCCGTGCCAACGGCGGTGGAGGCGGGTTTGCCCGGCTTCGTGCTGATCGGCTGGCAGGGCGTCGTCGCCCCCGCCGGCACGCCGCGCCCAGTGGTGGAGCGCTTGAGTGCCGTGATCGGCCAGGTGATGGCGGGCACTGAGGTGCCGGGGCGCTTGTCTGCCCAGGGTTCCACGCCAGCGTTCCTCGGTGCCGATGCATTCGGCGCGTTCCTCACCGCAGAGCGGCCACGCTGGGCCGAAGCCGTGCGCGCGTCTGGTGCGACGGCAGAGTGAAGTTATGGACGCCTCGCCGCCGAAGCTCCTCCCCCCGCAAGCGGGGGAGGGGTGCTGTGGACGCGGCGCGATGAGGCGGCTTGCCCTTGTCTTGCTCCTGAGTGC
>JAAFHH010000316.1:0-2808 GCA_013297545.1 Alphaproteobacteria bacterium | reverse complement strand
CCCTGTCCTGACGCCCCGCACCGGGCGGATCTTGCCGCAGACCGAGTATCGCCCGACCCTGCCCGCCGCCCTGCCGGCGGAGCGCCCGGTGCTGCCGACCCCGGCGCCGCCCGTGTTCACGACCGGGGGCGAGCAGCTGACCCGCGTTGGTCCGACGATCTTTCGTCCCAACGGCACGGTGTGCCACGAGACCGGCACAACGATCTTCTGCAACTGAGCCGTTGCCGCGCTCCGCCTGCTATGCTGCAGTGCGCACTTGATCACCGCTTCAGGAGCACGCCGATGACTTATCCCAAGCTGGCCGCCGCCCTCGCCCTCGCGATTGGCCTGGCATCCCCGGTTGCCGCACAAACCCGCGTTGCGATCGGCATTTCTGGCTGGACCGGCTTTGCGCCGCTGACGCTCGCCAAAGAGGCTGGGATTTTCGCCAAGAACGGCGTCGATGCGACGATCCGCAAAATCCCGCAGGCATCGCGCCATCTGGCGATCTTGTCGGGCGACATCCAGTGTGCGGCGACCACGGTGGAAACCTGGATCGTCTGGGCTGCGAACGGCGTACCGGTGCGCCAGCTGTTCCAGCTCGATAAGTCCTACGGCGCTGACGGCATGGTCGTGCGCAATTCGGTGAACAATATCCGTGAGCTGCGCGGCAAGACCGTGGCGGCCTCGGCCCCGGGCACTGCGCCCTACTTCACGCTCGCCTGGTTCTTGAAGCAGAACGGCATGTCGATCCGCGATGTGACGGTCGTCAACATGGAACCAGGCCCAGCGGCGCAAGCGTTCATCGCCGGCCAGAACGATGCCGCGATGACCTACGAGCCGTTCCTGTCCTCCGTCCGCGCCGCCCCGCAGGCCGGCAAGATCCTGCACACCACCCTCGATTACCCAATGGTGATGGATACCTTCGGCTGCACGCCCGCCTTCATCGCCGCCAACGAAGGTGCCGTGCGCGCGATGACCAACAGCTACTTCGAAGCACTCGAGATGATCGCCCGCGAACCCGCCCGCGCGAACCAGATCATGGGTGCGGATGTCCGCCAATCGGCCGAAGACTTCGCCAAGTCTGCCTCCTACCTGCGCTGGCAGGACAAAGCTGCGAACCAAGCGTTCTTCGCCGGCCCGCACGCGGAGTTTTCCAACCAGGCGGCTGACTTGCTGCTCGAACTCGGCATCATCCGCCAGAAGCCGGACATGACCCAGCTGGCTGACACCCGCTTCATCCGGTGACGCGCCGGTTTATGCGCCCACTAGAGCCGGTGTCGCGCCGGCTCAAGGTGGCTCTTGGCCTCTCGTTCTTCGTGTTGTTCTTCCTGGCCTGGGGGATCGCGACGATCGGTGGCTTTGTGCCAAAAATCTTCCTGGCCGACCCGATCACCATGCTGATCGATGGCTGGACGTTGCTGACCCGGTTCGGCTTTGGCTACGACATTTTGATCACGATCTGGCGCGTGGTCGGTGGGTTTGTGCTGGCCGCCATCATCGCGGTGCCGCTTGGCCTCGCCATGGGGGCGTACAAGCCGGTGGAGGCGTTCTTTGAACCCTTCGTCTCCTTCGCACGCTACCTGCCAGCATCCGCCTTCATCCCACTGCTGATCTTGTGGGCAGGCCTGGGGGAGGCGCAAAAACTCTTGGTGATCTTCATCGGATCGGTGTTCCAGATCATCTTGATGGTCGCGGTTGTCGTTGGCCAAACAAGGCGCGATCTGGTGGAGGCGGCCTACACCTTGGGTGCCCGCGACCGCGGCGTGGTCGGCCGCGTGCTGATCCCGATGAACGCGCCCGAAATCGCTGAGATCCTGCGCCTGGTGCTCGGCTGGGCCTGGACCTATGTGATCGTGGCGGAGCTGATCGGGTCCTCCCACGGCATCGGCCACATGATCATCGACAGCCAAGCGCTGATGGCGACGGGCCAGATCATTTTCGGCATCGTGGTGATCGGCTTCATCGGCCTTGGATCGGACTACGCGTTCAAAACCATGAACCGCCGCTTGTTCCCCTGGGCGTCGGCATGACGTCCGGCCGGCTGGATATTGAAGGTGTCGGGCGGATCTTTCCGGGTGGCGGGGCGCGCGCGGACACGGTGGCCCTGCTGCCGACCACGCTCACGGTCGAGCCCAACGCCTTCCTCACCATCCTCGGCCCCTCCGGCTGCGGGAAATCGACCTTACTGCGCATCGTCGCGGGATTGGATCAGCCGACCAGCGGTGTGGTGCGCCTCAATGGCCAAGCGATCGACGGCCCGGGGGCGGACCGCGGCATGGTGTTCCAAAGCTACACCCTGTTCCCGTGGCTGACCGTGGCCGACAACATCGGCTTTGGCCTGCGCGAAAAAGGCATGCCGGCCGCAGAGGCGCGCGAAATCGTCGCCCACTACATCGACCGGGTTGGCCTCAACGGCTTCGAGCAGCATTGGCCAAAGCAACTCTCCGGCGGCATGCAGCAACGCACCGCGATTGCCCGCGCGCTTGCCAACGACCCCGCCATCCTGCTGCTCGATGAACCGTTCGGTGCGCTCGACACCCAAACCCGCGCCCTGATGCAAGAACTGCTGCTCGGCATCTGGGAACGCGAACAGAAAACCGTGCTGTTCGTCACCCACGACATCGAAGAAGCGATATTCCTCGCCACCCGCGTGGTGGTGATGAGTGCCAGGCCCGGGCGGGTGAAAACGGATATGGTGGTACCGCTGCCCTACCCCCGGCACTACACGATCAAAACCGCGCCGGAGTTTTCGGACTTGAAGGCGCGGCTGACGGAAGATCTCAGGGCAGAGGTGATCGAGGCGCAGACAGGGTGAGGGGGGGGGTA
>JAAFHH010000315.1:675-4653 GCA_013297545.1 Alphaproteobacteria bacterium | reverse complement strand
GCGGGTAGGGATCTTCCGGCGCCTTCGGGTTTTCGGAGTTGGAGAGGCCGTTGTGACCACCAGCCAGCCACGGGTCTTCATAGACCACCGCGCCCAGCCATTCGGAGACCTTGTGATAGGCCCGCTTCCAAAGGGCGCGAAACGCGCGCGCCGAGGAGATGATCGGGTAGTAGTGCACACCATAGTGCGCACAAATCTCGCCCACCCGGTAGGGCATACCAGCACCACAAGTCACCCCGTGGATCAGGCCCTTCGCCCCTTCGAGCACGCCGTGCAGCACCCGCTCCGCACCACCCATTTCCCACAGCACATTCATGTGAATGCGCCCACGCCCACCAGAGACCTCGTAGGCGATGCGCGCCTGCTCGATCCCGCCGCGGATGCCGTAGGCGACCAGCTCTTCGTGCCGTTCGCGCCGGGTCTTGCCATGGTAGACTTGGCGGATCACCCGGCCATCAGCATCGTAGCTGTCGGCATTGACGGCCGAGAACGTGCCGATGCCGCCGGCTGCCGCCCACGCACCGGCCGAGCGGCCGTTGGAGACGGCAACCCCTTTGCCCCCCTCCACCAGCGGCAGAACTTCGCGACCAGACAGGACCAGGGCATTGAGGGCGTTCACGCGTCGGTTCGTCCTTCAGCTGTCACCAGCAGGGCTTGAGCCAAGCGCTGCGGATCATCGGTAATGATGGCATTGGCACCCGAGCGGCGCCAGCGTACCGCTTCATCGATATCATTGACGGTCCAGATCGCAAGCTCGAAGCCGGCCGCGCGCACCACACCAGCAAGCTCGGCCGTGAGCGCCTGGCGGCCAGGGTGCACAGTGACGCAGCCGAGTGCTGTCGCCTCCGCCTGCCACGCTGGCCCCAACTGCTCGACCAGATAGCCGCGCGGCAAGGCCGGTGCCAAGGCCTGAACAGTCTCAAGACACTCGCGCTGGAACGACGACAGCACGGGCGGCGCCAAGTGCGCCGGCCAGTGTGCCGCGACGGCTGCGACCGTGGCGGCCGCGGTTTCCCGCTCCCGCCCCGGGCACGGCTTGATCTCAAGGTTGGCGGCGAGGTTCAGCTCCACCAAGAGTGCCAGCACACTCGGCAAGTCGGGGATCCGTTCGTCTGCGAACTGATCCCCGAATCGCTTGGCGTATCCGGCATCCAAACCCTGCAAGGTCGCCCAATCGGCGTCGACCACCCGGCCGACGCCATTGGTCGTGCGCTCCAACCCATCGTCATGCATCAGCAGCGCGACACCGTCGCGGCTGAGCTTGACGTCGAGTTCGACCGCTTCAGCGCCAGCAGCGTGCGCGGCCCGAATGCCCGTGAGGGTGTTCTCCGGTGCCGTCGCCGCACTGCCGCGGTGGCCGATCAGGGTCGGTAACCAGCCCATGGTTAGGGTTGGTCGCCCATGCCGCCGGCAGCGCGCTGCGCCTTCAGCTGTTCGGTGATGTCTTCGCCCGTTTCCTGGTCGACGACCTTCATCGACAGCTTGATCTTGCCGCGATCATCGAAGCCAACGACCTTCACCTTCACGGCGTCGCCGACATTGACCACGTCAGTCACCTTCGCAACCCGCCGCGGGGCGAGTTCGGAGATGTGGACGAGGCCATCGCGGCTGCCGAGGAAGTTGACGAACGCCCCGAAATCGACCGTCTTCACCACCTTGCCGGTGTAGACGACGTTCATTTCCGGCTCGGCCACGATGCCCTTGATCCAATCGATCGCCTGCTGCGCCTTGGCGCTGTCGGACGATGCGACCTTGATCGTGCCATCGTCTTCGATGTCGATCTTGCAGCCCGTCACTTCGGTGATCTCGCGGATCACCTTGCCGCCGGAGCCGATGACTTCGCGGATCTTTTCCTTCGGCACGCTGATGATGGTGATGCGCGGGGCGGTTTCCGCCACGGCACCGCGGGCCGAGGTGATCGCCTTGCCCATCTCACCCAAGATATGCAGACGACCGTCCTTCGCCTGCGCCAGCGCGATCTTCATGATCTCCGGCGTGATCGAGGTGATCTTGATGTCCATCTGCAGCGCGGTCACACCGTTTTCGGTGCCCGCCACCTTGAAGTCCATGTCGCCCAGGTGATCTTCGTCGCCCAAGATGTCCGACAGCACGGCAAAGCCGCGGTCTTCCTTGATCAGACCCATGGCAATACCGGCGACCGGCCGCAGCAACGGCACGCCCGCATCCATCATGGCGAGCGAGGCACCGCACACCGATGCCATCGACGACGAACCGTTCGATTCCGTGATCTCAGAGACCACGCGCAGGGTGTAGGGGAACTGATCCTTGCCCGGCAGCAACGGGTGCACCGCGCGCCACGCGAGCTTGCCGTGGCCGATTTCGCGGCGACCGGGCGAGCCCATGCGGCCGGCTTCACCCACCGAGTACGGAGGGAAGTTGTAGTGCAGCAGGAAGTGTTCGCGATACTCGCCTTCGAGCGCGTCGATGATCTGCTCATCCTGGCCAGTGCCGAGCGTGGTCACCACCAGCGCTTGGGTTTCGCCACGGGTGAACAGCGCCGAGCCGTGGGCGCGCGGCAGCACGCCGATTTCGCACACGATCGGGCGCACGGTCTTGGTGTCGCGACCGTCGATCCGCAAGCCGGTGTCCAGAATGGCGCCACGCACCACGTCGGATTCCAGTTCCTTGAACTTCGACTGCGCGATATCGACCGGCAGGCCTTCTTCGGCGATCTTCGCCAAAGCAGCGGCCTTCACGGCCTGCACCTTTTCCTGGCGCAGCTGCTTTTTGGTTTCGGTGTAGGCCTGACGCAAGCCCTCGTTGGCGAGCGCGCCCAGACGGTCGCGCACCTGCGCCACTTCGGGCTTCGGCTCCGGCATGTCGAACGGGTCTTTGGCAGCCCCTTCGGCGAGCGCGATGATCGCCTCGATCACCGGCTGGAACTGCTGGTGCCCGAAGGTCACAGCACCCAACATGATTTCTTCGGAGAGTTCCTTGGCTTCGGATTCGACCATCAACACGCCGTCGACGGTGCCGGCGACCACGAGGTCGAGCGCGCTGTCGGCCAGGTCATCCTGCAGCGGGTTCAGAATGTAGCCGCCGTCCTTGTAGCCGACGCGGGCCGCACCGATGGGGCCGAGGAACGGGGCACCCGAGAGGGTCAATGCCGCTGACGCGCCGACCAACGCCACGATGTCCGGATCATTTTCCAGATCGTGGCTGAGCACGGTGCAGATCACTTGGGTTTCGTTCTTGAAGCCGGAGGCGAACAACGGCCGGATCGGCCGGTCCACCAGACGGGAGACCAAGGTTTCCTTTTCGGTCGGGCGGCCTTCGCGCTTGAAGAAGCCGCCGGGAATCTTGCCAGCAGCGAAGGTCTTTTCTTGGTAGTTCACGGTCAGCGGAAAGAAATCGATCCCTGGCTTCGGGGTCTTGTTGAAGACCACCGTGCACAACACCGAGGTCTCACCATATGTCGCCAACACGGCGCCATCGGCTTGACGGGCGATACGGCCGGTTTCCAGCACGAGCTTACGCCCGCCCCACATCAGTTCTTTCCGGAAAATGTTAAACATCTTGGCTTTCCTTCCACAGCGTACGGACAGCCGCGCCGCTGCCGGATCCGGCGGCGCGGGGTCAGGCCGGACCCGAGGGATCCTGTCGCCCGACTGCAGCCGCGCGGGATGCGCAGGCTGCGAAACTCATGCATCAGCCGAAGCCAACGCAAAATAGCGGACGCGCTCTCGTGAGCGCTCCGCCTCAGCCCCGATCCGGGGGACTGTTACGCCAACCGGGGCGATGCCCCGGTTGGTTGGAACAAGATAATCCGCCAGACGCCACTAGCGGCGCAGGCCCAAACGCTGGATCAGGCCTTCATAGCGCTTCTGATCCTTGCCCTTCAGGTAGTCCAGCAGCGAGCGGCGCTGACCAACCATGACCAACAGACCACGGCGCGAGTGGAAGTCCTTCTTGTGGCCGCCCAGATGCTCCGTCAGGTTGCGGATGCGTTCGGACAGG
>JAAFHH010000315.1:0-665 GCA_013297545.1 Alphaproteobacteria bacterium | reverse complement strand
GGATGGCGACCTGCACTTCCGGTGAGCCGGTGTCGGCTTCGGCGCGGGCGTATTCTTTGATCAGTTCCTGCTTGCGTTCAGGCGTGATCGACATCGGGTGCTCCTTCTAATGGGATGGTAAACACCCGCACTGGTACCAGCAGCCCTGGTTTGCGCTCGACCATCGCGACCGGTATGCCGGTGGCTGTGGTGACAAGCACTGTGCCCGATGCCCATGCGCCGTCCGCGTCCCCAAGGTTTGGGAACTGCGGATCACGCGCCGATTGGCCGGAGCGGAGCTGCCGCACCGCGGTGCCATCCAGGGCCAGCGCCGGGATGTCGTCCAGCGCGGTCGCGAGCGGCACAATGCGGTTCAGGAGGACAAGCGATTGCTCATCCTCCCGAGGGCCGCGACCTTCGCGACTTCCGTCGCCCATGTCCAGTGAAATCGCCTGTGCCTCGTCAAACGGCCCAACGCGCGTGCGCCTGAGCTCGACCACGTGGCCCGCTGCCCCAACCGCGCGCGCGATGTCGACCGCGAGGCTGCGCACGTAAGTGCCCTTGGAACAGCTGACCTCGAAGCCGGCAGTATCGCCCGCCACCGAAATCAGCTCCAGCGCGTGGATCGTCACTGGTCGCGCGGCAAGCGTCACCTCAACACCTGCGCGCGCCAAGTCATAGGCCCG
>JAAFHH010000314.1 GCA_013297545.1 Alphaproteobacteria bacterium | reverse complement strand
CCACCAGAGCTCCCCACTCGGCAGCAGCTCAGGCAGCATGGGGTTGGCGTAGACCAACAGAATCACGAAGGCGAGGGTGAACGCAGCTGGCCACAGCAGATCCTGTGGCTGCCAGGATGGTCGCGGCAGGTGCTGCAGCAGACGCGGTGCTGCCCAGACCTGTGTGGCGAACCCAAGCGGGGCGGAGGCCGCTAAGCCAACCGCCAAACCCGGGTGTAGCCCACCCTGCAGCCGCGCCATCAACACGGCGGTGAGGGAACCAAGACCGCCAAGCCACAGCGCTACAACAGTGCCGGAGACGGCAACCGGCAGGACCGCCCCCACCGCACAAGCAAGCGCGATCGCCCGCTGCCGCCACGGCGCCTCGGCACTCACGATCGCAAGGGCGGCCGCGACGGCCAAACCAACGGCGATCCCGAACCCGGGATCGAGCACCGAGCCAACAGTGGCGAGCGTCGCAACAGCCACACACGCGAGCACCAAGCGCAGCAGCGCGAGTCCATTCAGGCGCGCTGGCGGGAGAACAACAGCATCGGTCATGAGCAAAGGTCCTTGATCAGCAAGCAGCGGCGGGCAAGCCGCCGGGGGAGAGGGGCAACCAGCGCCAGCGGCGCGGCCGACGCGGGATCGAGCCACCACGCATCACGCGCCAAAGCGCGAGGACGCCACAGCAGGGCTGGGGGAGAAGCAGATGTCATGGCCGCAACCATCCCGCACGCTCGTGCAGAGCGTGCGTGCGGTGTGTGCAGATTTTCAGGAGAGTGCGGCGACAGGCCCCTCCCCCCGTAAGCAGGGGGAGGTTGGGAGGGGGGATCAAGGGGGATGCGAGACTGATTGGTGAAAGGGTAGTGTGCAAAACCCAAGTAACCTCAGCAGCTGGTCCCCCCCTCCTGTCCTCCCCCCGCTTGCGGGGGGAGGGACGATAGGATAGAGGGAAACAGAGATGAGATTTGTACTGCTGTCAGATGATATCCGACCTCACTCGCTTCAGCTTTATCTCATCGCCAAGTGACTGGAGGGCTGCTTTACACACATCCGTGTAGGCGTTAAATGCTTCAATCAGCCGGGTAAAGGCGTCGCTATTCGAATCGGTTCGCTGAACAAAGGGAACCTCGTCTTCAGGCACAAGGCAGCTATCATTGTCGTTCGCCGCCCTGTCTTCCAATTGATCCGTTGGTGCCATGCTCATGGCGATCAACTCCCTCAAAGGTTGCGCTCTGCCAAAGGCATAGCGTCTCTGCCAGTCGATTCTGCGGCGGGGCCTAGCGATGCTCGCTTACCACCGCGCAAAAAATTCACACACGCCCTGAATTCGATCCTTGCGTCGTCGCTTCGACTTTGTCAGGTTCCGGCCCGATAGCATCTGCGCGGTATCGTGCGGTTCGGCAAAACAGAAGCTTTCTTGCCGAAGCGCAGATCACCGCCGCCAAGGAACGAACGGTTTTCCAGCCCATGTCACAACGATGTCGCTTTCCTTCGTATGACTAACGGTGCTAGTTTTGGCGAATCCGGAATCCGGGCTGTTACTCTGTTGGTATGATCTGTGGAGAAGTTTGCGCGCATGAAGACCCTTGGATCCAGACAGGCCGCAGCCCCTATGCAATCAAACCGCATGCAGCATTCTTTTTTGGACCGCTTGCCCCAACCAAAGGGCCGCGCTGAACCAATCCAGATCGTGTATAGCTTGGATGTACCGGACGATAAGGCGGGTATTCGCATCAGCCCTTTGCTTGAAGTTGTTGATGGCAATGGTTCACGACTCGATGCGATTTCACCAGCAGATGTGATTGCACTGCCCGAAACCTCCGTTGCCCAAGATGCCGATCGGGCACTCTGCCGGATGCTGGGTGGCTCCGCCAACACCGTGGTGTCGATTTCGAAGCCGCCGATTCTCGATTTTGTGCTGAAAAAGCTGGTGGAATCCGGCCGCTGTCGCTGGCGTGGTGGCGGTGTCACCTTCGCCATGGGCGCCAATCGGCGGATCTTGGCGGAACGCCACCCGCGCACGGAAGTGCTGCGCTTCCTCGGCCTTGATGCGACCACGCGCGTGGTCGAGGGCAGCGCCACCTGGTTTATCGACACGACCGATGGCCGGATCGGCAAGGCCGAAATCCAAGAAGTCGAACGCCAGCCGATCGTGCAGATCAAGCCACCGATGGGATCGAAGCGGGGTGCTGCTGCCTCCAACGATCCAGCCGTGGTGGTGATCGAGCGCGCCCCCATCCCGGTCCTGCAAGCGGTCAGCGTGACTGCACGCCAACCCGATGGCGGGGCCGAGACGATCGACGGCGTCGCACTCTCCTTCGATTACGGCACCGTGATCACCGAAGAAGACGCGAGCCAATTCGTGCGCGTCACTGGCGATGACGGTTTGATGTTCGTGCGCCGCGATAAGGATGTTGAAGAAGCGGTAACCGAAACCCTCGAATCCCTCGGCATGACGGCACTCCGCCTGACCGGTATCGACGGCAAGGCACTGCGCCGCGTCCACGCCCACCGCGGCGGCGACGCCGATGATGACTGGTTCCGCTTTGCGACAGTCGACGTGCACCGCCTGCGCGAAGAAGGCTGGCGGATTGATCTGGAAGCGATCGCCCGCTTCCAAGTGATCGATGCCGGCACGGACTGGGACATTGCCGTTGGTGACGGCGATGATTGGTTCTCGATCGATGTCGGCATCGAAGTCGATGGCCGCCGGCAGCCCTTGCTGCCGCTGCTGGTCCGGCTGCTGAACCAGGGCGGCAAGGCAACCTTGCAGCGCACGGACGAAGGCAAAATCCTCGCCCGCTTGGACGATGGCCGCCTAATCGCCCTGCCGGCTGAGCGGGTTGAGCGCTTCCTCGACGTGTTGGCCGAACTGGTGGGCTCTGGCCAGAACGTCATCGGCCAGAAGATGACCTGCTCGACGGGCGAGCTTTCGGCGTTGGCCGAACTCGAAAACGTCATCGGCACCCGTTGGTTTGGTGGTGAAGATCTGCGCGAGATGTCGCGCCGGCTGGTCGATCCGGTCACCCTACCGCCGATCAACCCGCCGCCATCGTTCAAAGCCGATCTGCGCGGCTATCAACGCCAGGGGCTCGCCTGGTTGCAGTACCTGCACAGCCACGGCATGGCCGGCATCTTGGCGGACGACATGGGTCTCGGCAAAACCGCCCAGACTTTGGCGCACCTCGCTGTCGAACGCTCGACCGGGCGGATGGATCTGCCGTCATTGGTGATCGTGCCAACCTCGCTCGCGCCGAACTGGACGGCGGAATCCGCCCGCTTCCTGCCAGACCTCAAAGTGATGCTGTTCCACGGCCTCGACCGCCACGGCCGGCGGGCGGAAGTGACTCAGGCCGAACTGGTGATCACCACCTACGCGATCCTGGCGCGCGACGTTGAATTCCTGTGCTCGATCGAATGGCACTTGATCATTCTGGACGAGGCGCAAGCGATCAAAAACCCGCGCGCGAAGTCGACCCGGGCCGCCTGCCAGCTGCGCGCCCGCCATCGCCTCTGCTTGTCCGGCACGCCGATTGAAAACCACTTGGGCGAACTCTGGAGCCAATTCGCGTTCCTGATGCCCGGCCTCTTGGGCGACCACCGCGGCTTTTCCAGCCGCTTCCGCGCGCCCATCGAACGCCAGGGCGATGCAACCCGGCGCGAGGCGCTGGCACGGCGCGTCAAGCCGTTCCTCTTGCGCCGCACCAAGGCGGAAGTGGCAACCGATCTGCCGCCAAAGACCGAAATCGTGCGCCGCATCGACCTCGAAGGCGGCCAGCGCGACTTGTACGAGACCGTGCGTCTGTCGGTCCACGACCGGGTGCGCCAAGAAATCGCCCGCGCTGGTCTGCCGAAAAGCCGGGTCATCGTGCTGGATGCGCTTTTGAAGCTGCGCCAAGTCTGCTGCGACCCGCGGCTGGTGAAACTCGCCGCTGCGCGCGAAGTGATCGAGAGTGCGAAGCTGAGTGCACTCATGCACATGCTGCCGGAAATGATCGAAGCCGGGCGCAAGGTGCTGCTGTTCTCGCAGTTCACTTCCATGCTCGATCTGATCAAGATCGCGCTGAAAGAACGCGCAATCACCTACGTCGAGCTGACCGGTGACACGGCCGACCGGGCCGAGCCCGTGCGCAGCTTCCAAGCCGGCGAAGTGCCGCTGTTCTTGATCAGCCTGAAGGCCGGCGGCCGCGGCCTGAACCTGACGGCTGCCGACACCGTGATCCACTACGACCCCTGGTGGAACCCGGCCGCCGAAGACCAAGCCACCGACCGTGCCCACCGCATCGGCCAAGACAAGCCCGTCTTCGTGTTCAAACTGATCGCGGCTGGTACCGTGGAAGAACGCATCGTCGAGCTGCAGAAGAAAAAGGGCTCACTCGCCGCCACCATGCTGGCGGGCGGCGAAGGGCTTGAAGTCTTGAGCGAAAACGACCTCGACCAGCTGTTCATGCCGCTGGGGAGTTGAGGGGGCTCATAGTCTCAGGGAGTTATGAGCACCCTCGTCCATCAAATGATCGAGGTGCGGGGTCGGTTCGCCCTGCCAACCGAGCTCAAGCCCGGCCTTGATGTCGTCTGGCAGTTCGTGCGGATACAAAGACATGCGGTCATCAACACGAGCCGAGTGTCCTGACCCTCTGGAACCAAAGCGATCGAACGCACGCGGTTCGCGACGTTCAGTGGCTGAAAC
>JAAFHH010000319.1 GCA_013297545.1 Alphaproteobacteria bacterium | reverse complement strand
GATGAACTGCTACCCTGGCGGATCGCATAGTCAAGACGGGGCTGGCCGGACGCTTACGACCCAGAACGGTCATGGGTCATTGTCAGCGAGGTCAACCGCTTCGCCTGGCCGGGGCCAGACCTTCGTCCCATCGCCCGAGACCAGCCGGACCGCTTCGATTTTGGCGTACTCCCCCCGCAGCTGTTCGCCGCGATAAAGGCCAAACTGGCTGAATGCGCTGCGTCCCAGAGACTACGGATGGTTCGGCGGACCAACTGATCGCGGGCGAGTGGGCCGACATCGGACGACCCCTCTACGGGCGAGCCGACGGTTTCGCCGTGCTGAGCACCTCACCAAGCCGGGTGCGATAGTGGCCCCAGGTGAACTCCTCCGTCCGCGCCCGTGCTGACACCGCCATCGTGCGCCGCAGGTCATGGTCATCGGCGAGCCTGGTGATGGCGCCCGCCAGCGCATCCACATCGCGTACCGGCACGATCAGCCCGTCTTCACCATCGCGGGCGAGCGTGCCGGAGTTGAGGGTGGTGATCACTGGCAGGCCGGACGCCATCGCCTCGATCAAGGCGAGCGCCGAGCCTTCGTGCAGCGAGGGGTAGACGAACAGATCGGCCGAGCGGAACAGCTCTGCCACCTCGTGGTGCGGCACGTTCGGGATGTGCCGGAAGTACTGCTGGTGTGCCTCCAGCCCACGCCCGGCACCAACCAGACCACCCACCAGTACGAGCTCCAGGTCTGAGCGGCCCAAGCGCGCCATCGCGTCGAGCAGGTAGGACAGGCCCTTGCGCTGGCTGATCTGGCCGACATACAGCAGCCGGATCTTGCCGTCCCCGCGCGGCTGCTCGGCCGGCCGAAACCGGTCGATGCGCACGCCGAACGGCTGCAGGCGGATCTTGTCTGGTGCGACGCCGATGTCGGTCAGCGTCTGCGTCACGTAGGGCGAGGGCGACAGGATGACATCGGCCGTCAGCGCCTCGGCCCGGCACTGGTCGATCAACCAGGCAGGTGCGCCGGCGTGTAAGCTGTCGGCCCACAGCGGCTGTCGGCTCGCTTCCTCGCGCAAGATTGCATCGCCGATCGCGAGGTGGCCGATCATCTGGTTCAGGATCGCCGTTGCCCCGACCTCCCTCGCCGCACTCAACGTTTCCAGGCAGGAGGTGTCGTGGCCGATCACCACCTCCGGCCGTTCGCGCCGGATGCGCGCTGCGATGCGGCGATCGAAGGTGCGGTTGCGCCAGTGCATCACCCGGTCCGGCAGGCCCGGATAGCGGCGCGCCAGCCGCGCAGTCGCCACGTAAGCCAGTTCCAACTCCGGGTGCGTGTCCACATCCTTGGGATCAAGGCCCGGGAAGCTGCGGCGCTTGAATTCCCGCTCGAGTTTGGCCGCAGCGCTTGCCGGCAAGCGCCGCATCAGCGTGGCGAGTGTGCCGGCCGGATCGTAGTAGAAGCCGGTCGCAAACCGCGCGGCATGGCCAAGCCCCAGGGTCGCGACCACGAGTTCGTAGATGAAGTGAGCCGCCCCGGGATGGGCGATCAGCACCCGGCTCACGCCCGGCGCGCCCAGGCAACCGCGGTCTCGACAATCCGGTCGCTGAACGCGGGCTGCCAGCCGAGCAGCGTGTTGGCGGCACTCGGGTCCGCCACCAACACGGCTGGGTCCCCGGGCCGGCGTTGGCCGAAGCGGTGGGGAACCTCGCGGCCGGTCGCGGCGGCAACCGCTGTCACGATCTCCTTCACCGAAGTGCCGCGCCCGGTGCCGAGGT
Organism: Alphaproteobacteria bacterium; assembly: GCA_013297545.1. Lineage (GTDB taxonomy): Bacteria > Pseudomonadota > Alphaproteobacteria > Elsterales > Elsteraceae > RDXE01. Next base: position 2,884 of record JAAFHH010000319.1, on the reverse strand, counting down.
TGACGCGCGCAGACGCGCCACCGCCCAGCAGGTGCCGCAGCGCCAGCACATGGGCGGACGCCAAGTCGGTTACGTGGACGTAGTCGCGAATGCAGGTGCAGTCCGGGGTTGGCCAGTCATCGCCGTGGATGGTGAGTGCTGGGCCGGTGCCCAGGGCGGCGGCAATCGCGAGCGGGATCAGGTGGGTTTCCGGGTCGTGCCGCTCCCCGATCTCGCCGTCTGGATCGGCACCGGCAGCGTTGAAGTAGCGCAGGGCGACGGAGGTAAGGCCGTGCGCCCCTTCCGCATCCGCCAACACCCGCTCGACCGCGAGCTTGGAGGCACCATAGGGGTTGATCGGCCGCTGCGGCGCATCGGCCCGGATCGGCACGACGTCCGGCGTGCCGAAGGTGGCACAGGTGGAGGAGAACACGATGTGCTTGGTGCCGTGCTGCACCAGCGCCTCGACCAAGTTCAGCGAGCCCGTGAGGTTGACGCGCCAATAGTCCAGCGGCTGGGTGACGGATTCGCCAACATAGGCGAGGGCTGCAAAGTGCATCGCGGCAATCGGCTGCCAGCGCTGCACCACATCGGCGACGCCAGCGCGATCGAGCAGCGACACCGCTTCCAGCGGTCCCCAGCGCACGGCATCCCGGTGGCCGCGCGACAGGTCATCCAGGGTGACCGGCTGGAACCCCGCGGCGGCGAGTGCCTTGCACGCGTGGCTGCCGACATAGCCAGCGCCACCGGTGACCAGGACGACCCCGGTCATCGGCCCCCCCGCACCCCGCGGGCGAGGTCGGCCACGAAGCCCAGCACGTGCTGGGCAAGGCCGGGTGTCGCGCGGCCCGCACCATCGAGCTTGGCGGCGATCCGTTCCACGATGGCGGAGCCGACGACAGCGGCATCGGCCACGCCAGCAACAGCGGCGGCTTGTTCCGGCGTGCGGATGCCGAAACCGACGGCGATCGGCACGTCGGTTGCGGCGCGCAACCGCGCAACCGCCACCGAGATGTCATCGATCGACGCTGTCCGCGTGCCGGTCACACCCGCAATCGCGACGTAGTAGACGAAGCCGCCGGTGTTCGCGAGCACAGCCGGCAGACGCTCCGCATCCGTGGTCGGCGTGGCAAGGCGAATGAACTCAAGACCGGCGGCGCGGGCTGGCAGGTTCAACTCGTCATCGTGTTCCGGCGGCAGGTCGACGATGATCAAGCCGTCGACGCCGGCTGCCTTGGCCTCGGTCAAGAACCGCTCCACACCGCGGGCGAGGATCGGGTTGAAGTAGCCCATCAGCACGATTGGTGTTGCCTGATCGGTCTGCCGGAAGGTGGTGATCTGGGCGAGGGTGCGGGTCAGCGTCTGGCCAGCCGTCAACGCGCGCAGGCTGGAGGCTTGGATCGCTGGACCATCGGCCATCGGATCGGTGAACGGCATGCCGATCTCAATGAGGTCCGCCCCCGCTGCCGGCAAGCCGGCGAGGATCGCGGCAAAGGTATCCGAATCAGGGTCACCGGCAGTGATGAAGGTGATCAAGCCGCCGCGCCCGGCTGTCTTGAGGGCTGCAAACCGGTCAGAAATCCGGCTCACAGCGTGACACCCAACCGATCGGCGACTGCAAAGATGTCCTTATCGCCGCGCCCGCACAGGTTCATCACCATGAGGTGATCTTTTGGCAGGTGGGGCGCGCGCTTGGTGACTTCCGCCAACGCGTGGGCGGGCTCCAATGCTGGCAGAATGCCTTCGGTGCGCGCGGCCAGCTGGAAGGCGGTGATCGCCTCGGCGTCGGTGACCGCGACGTATTCGACCCGGTGCAAATCATGCAGCCAGGCGTGTTCCGGGCCGATCCCGGGATAGTCCAGACCCGCTGAGATCGAATGGCCTTCCAGGATCTGGCCGTCAGCGTCTTGCAGCAGGTATGTCCGGTTGCCGTGCAGCACGCCGGGCTTGCCGCCAGTGAGCGAGGCGCAGTGTTCACCGGTTTCCAGCCCATGACCGCCGGCTTCCACGCCGATCATCGCAACCGAGGGATCATCGAGGAACGGGTGGAACAACCCCATGGAGTTGGACCCACCGCCAATCGCGGCGACCAGCGTGTCTGGCAAGCGCCCCTCGGCCGCCATCATTTGTTCGCGCAGTTCGCGGCCGATCACGCTTTGGAAGTCGCGCACCATGGCGGGGTAGGGGTGTGGACCCGCCACCGTGCCGATGATGTAGAAGGTATCATCGACGTGGGCGACCCAGTCGCGCAGCGCTTCGTTCATCGCGTCTTTCAAGGTGCGCCGACCAGAGCGTGCGGGGCGCACTTCAGCCCCCAATAGCCGCATGCGGAACACGTTCGGCTTTTGCCGCTCCATGTCCGTCTCGCCCATGTAGACGACGCAGGGCAGGCCGAACAGGGCTGCCACTGTGGCGGTTGCGACACCGTGCTGGCCGGCACCCGTCTCCGCAATGATCCGGCGCTTGCCCATGCGCTTGGCGAGCAGGATCTGGCCCATGCAGTTGTTGATCTTGTGCGAGCCCGTGTGGTTAAGCTCATCACGCTTGAAGTAGATCTTCGCCCCGCCGAGGTGCTGGGTCAGGCGCTCGGCGAACCACAGCGGGCTCGGCCGGCCGACATAGTGCGCGAGGTAGTAGTCGAGTTCCGACTGAAACGTCGGATCCGCCTTGGCCGCCCGGTAGGCCTGCTCGACCTCTAGGATCAGCGGCATCAAGGTCTCGGCGACGAAGCGCCCGCCAAAATCACCGAAGAAACCGCGCTCATCGGGGCCGTGGCGGAAGGAATTGGCAAGCGACATGGGATCAGACCTGGATCGGCGGCTGGGACTGTTGACCCTACCGACCCCCCCGTGCCGCAGCAAGCAAAACGCGGGATCTGGCGCCGGGTGCGGCGTTCGGGCTTAAA
>JAAFHH010000311.1 GCA_013297545.1 Alphaproteobacteria bacterium | reverse complement strand
TCGGAGTAATCCTTGGAGCGCTGATCGACATTCTCGATCGCGAGCGCGATCGGCGTGCCGGTGGTCCAGCCCTCGAACACGCCGGATTGGATCACCACCGCATCGGGTTCCCGGCGCTGGGTAACGAACCGGCTCTGGCCCGGCTTGCGCCGGTCGAGCCAGCGCTGGATCAGGGCCTCATCGAGTGGGATGCCCGGTGGGCAGCCATCGACCACGGCACCGAGTGCCGGCCCATGGCTTTCCCCCCAGGTGGTGAAGCGAAACAGCGTGCCAAAACTGTTGCCGGCCACCGGCTCAGCCTTGCACGGTTGAGATATCGGGCGCGTCGACGGCCTTCATGCCGACGATGTGATAGCCGCAGTCGACATGGTGGGTCTCCCCCGAGACGCCGGAGGCGAGATCGGACAGGAGGTAAACCCCCGCCCCGCCGACATCATCCATGGTGACGTTGCGCTTCAGCGGTGCGTTGTACTGGTTCCACTTCAAAATATAGCGGAAGTCGCCGATGCCGGACGCTGCCAAGGTCTTCATCGGCCCGGCCGACAGCGCGTTGACCCGGATGTTCTGCCCGCCAAGGTCGACTGCGAGATAGCGCACGGACGCTTCCAGGGCTGCCTTCGCGACACCCATCACGTTGTAGTGCGGCACCACCCGCTCAGCACCGAGGTAGGTCAAGGTGACCAAGCTGCCGCCGTTCGGCATCAGACGTGCGGCGCGCTGGGCGACCGCCGTGAAGGAGAACACGGAGATATCCATGGTGCGCTGGAATTCGGTGCGCCCGGTGTCGACGTAAAGCCCGCTCAGCGCCTCTTTGCCAGCATAGGCGATTGCGTGCAGGACAAAATCGAGCTGGCCGAAATGCGTGCCCGCCGCGTCAAACACCCGGTCGATCGAGGCGTCATCGGCGACATCGCATTCTTCCACGAAGGTCGACCCGACACTGGCCGCTAGCGGCCGCACCCGGCGTTCGAGCGACTCGCCGATGAAGGTGAAGCCAAGCTCTGCCCCTTGCGCGGCGCAGGCCTTAGCGATCCCCCAGGCGATCGACCGATCGTTCGCCACACCCATGATCAAGCCGCGCTTACCCGCCATCAATCCTGAACCGGTCATGCCTTGCACCATCCGTATGAACACTGACAGGCACTGCGTGCTGCAGTGCGAAACTGGTGCCACCGTACCAAAGCAGCACTCCAACAGCTACACTTGGCGTGCAACGCACGTCTGCGCTGGGTAATTCCCCACGAAAATTCTGGACATTCCGGTCGCACACTACACCAAACGTACGGCTGCGGGGTCCGGCACGAACCCACCTTGGCGTTGTGCCAGCGCTGGCACGGAAGCGTGGCTGTGGCGGATCACCCAGCGATCACCGGCCGGCACCAGCACAAGACTGACGCGCAGGCGCATCGGCCCCGGATCTCGCGCGGGCGACAAGTCGCGAAACAGCACATAGGCCTCGCCGAGGACGGACGCACTGTCGCCCATGGCCTGCGTCTCGCGCCACAGCCAGTCCAGCCGGTACCGGCCACTGACCGCGCGTTCGGACGTGAGGATCGCCTCAACCGCCGCCCGGCCGCGCGAGACCTCGTCAACACCCGTGCCGATCACCGATACATCGTCCGCAGCGAACAGCGCCAAACGGTCGGCGACATCGCCGACGGCGAAGGCGGCGTCATAGCGGCTGAGGAAGTCCGCAATCGCTTCCATGCTATTCCTCGAACCCGGCCTTGCGGCGAACATCGTAGGCGTTGGCTGGCCCCCAGCGTTCGATGAACTGCACGAAGTCCGGGTCCTGGCGGTCCGGCAGCACGACAGTCAAGGTGACGTACTGGTCGCCGCGCGTCGCGGCCTTCGGATTGGCGATGCCGCGGGCTTTCAAGCGCAAGGTGGTGCCGGTGTTGGCGCCCCTCGGCACTTTTAGCGACACTTTGCCATCGATCGTCGGGATGGTGATCGAGGCACCCAGCACGGCTTCGGGCAAGGTGATCGGCACATCGACATGGATGTCATCGCCCTTGCGCACGAAGTAGGCGTGCGGCTCGACCGAGATATCGATGAACGCGTCCCCCGGCGGTCCACCAGTTGGCCCTGCTTGACCCTGGCCCTTCAAGCGCAGCTGCGTGCCATCGGCGGTGCCGGGCGGCACCGTCACTTCAATTGTGCGGGCGTCCGGCAAGGTGATCCGCCGTTTGGAGCCGGTGGCAGCCGCAACGAAATCGACCGTGATCGAATAGGTGACATCCGGCCCGCGCCGGCGAGCATTGGCACCCGCCCCTGCCCCGCCCTGGCGGGCTTGGCGGAACATCTCCCACATCTCTTCGGCTTCGGACGGTGGGCGGCCAGAGGCGCGATTGCCGCGCTTGAAGGTGCCGCGCTCATTGCCGTGGCCATCGATCTCGCCACGGTCAAAGCGCTGGCGCTTTTCGGGGTCCGACAGCAGGTCGTACGCGGCGGAGATGTCCTTGAAGCGTCGCTCCACGCCAGCGTTGCCGGGGTTGAGGTCCGGGTGCAGTTGCTTGGCCAGTTTGCGGTAGGCGCGCTTGATGGTCTCCGCATCGGCGCTGCGCGGCACGCCGAGCTGTTCATAGGGATCGATCATGGCGCGATCATAGCCCACACCCGCCGGTTCCTGCGAGGGGGTGCGCATCGGCCGCGGTGCAACATCTTGCCGGATCGCCCATCTGCCCCCACTCTCCCGCCCATGATTACTGGCCACGACCCCCTGGTTTTGTTCGACACTTGGTTCGCTGAAGCCAAGGCGGCCGAGCTCAATGACCACAACGCCATGGCACTCGCCACAGCCGATGCCGATGGAAGGCCATCGGTGCGCATGGTGCTGTTGCAGAGCCGCGATGCCCGCGGGTTCGTGTTCTTCACCAACCTCACGTCCCGCAAAAGCGGGGAGATTGAAGCGAATCCGTGGGCAGCGCTGCTGTTCCACTGGAAGTCGCTCCGCCGTCAGATCCGCATCGAAGGCCCGGTCGAACAGGTGAGTGCCACTGCGGCGGACGCATACTATGCCTCGCGCCCCTATGGCAGCCGGATTGGCGCCTGGGCATCGCTGCAATCCGCCCCGCTCGATGACCGGAAGACCCTCGAAGACCGGGTGAAAGAGTACGAGGCACTCTACCCCGAGAGCGCCCCTGTGCCGCGCCCGCCGCATTGGTCCGGCTGGCGGGTGATCGCCCAGCGCGTGGAATTCTGGCAGGACATGCCGTTCCGCTTGCACGACCGGCTGGTGTTCAGCGCGAGCCCGATCGGCTGGATCAACAACCGGCTCTACCCATGACCGAGCGCCAGCGCCTGCTGCAGATCGCGACCTGGGCGGCCGTTGGTGTCGCCACCGCACTCGCGATTCTAAAGCTGGGTGCTTATCTCGCGACCGGGTCGATCGCCATGCTGTCCTCCCTGGTCGACAGCTTGCTGGATATTGGTGCCTCGACCGTGAACCTGCTCGCCGTGCGCCAAGCCCAGGTGCCGGCGGATGATGAGCACCGCTTCGGCCACGGCAAGGCGGAGCCGCTGGCCGGCCTTGCCCAGGCCGCGTTCATCTCAGGCTCTGCGCTGTTCCTCGGCATTGAGGCCGTGCAGCACCTGATCGACCCGCGGCCGATTGAGAACACGACCGTTGGCCTGGTCGTCACGGTGATCGCCTTGGTCGCGACCTTGGCGCTAGTGCTGCTGCAACGCCATGTGGCGAAGAAAACCGGTTCTGTCGCGATCGAAGCGGACCGGCTGCACTACATGACCGACATCCTGTCGAACGGCGTGGTGATCGCGGCACTGGTGGGAGCCGGCCTGTTCGGCATCACTTGGCTCGACCCGGTGCTCGGCCTCGCCATGGCGTTGGTGATCTTGAAAAGTGCCTGGTCCGTCGGCCGGCAATCGATCGACATGCTGATGGACCGCGAGCTGCCGGATGCCGAGCGCGCCGAGATCGAACGCCGCGCCTGCGCGGTTGCCGGCGTGATCGGCATCCACGATCTGCGCACCCGGCGTGCCGGGCCGGATGTGTTCATCGACCTGCACCTCGAACTCGACGACCAGATGCCGCTGATCGACGCGCACCTCATCTCCGACGCGGTCGAACAAGCGGTGATGGCGTGCACACCGAACGCGAGCGTGTTCATCCACCAGGACCCGCGCTCGATCGTGGCATTGGAGCGCGCCCGGTGAGCGAGCGGCGCACCGTCATCCTCACCGGCGCCTCGCGCGGCATCGGGCACGCGACCATCGCGCGGTTTGGTGCCGAAGGCTGGCGGGTGATCACGTGCGCGCGCGACGACATCCCAGCCCACTGCCGCGCCGATCCGAACTGGACCCACCACATCCCGACGGATCTTTCGGTGCCGGCCGACACGGCGGCGTTCATCGAAGAAGCGCGGCGGATTCTGGGCAACGATCCCCTGCACGCGCTGATCAACAACGCGGGCGTGAGCCCCAAGACCCCCTACAAAGAACGCCTCGGCATCCTGAACGGCGCGATCGAGGGCTGGCAGGATGTGTTTGAGCTTAACTTCTTCGCACCCCTTCGGCTCGCCCGCGGCTTCGCCGATGGGTTGGCGCGCGGTAAGGGGGCGATCGTGAACGTAACCTCGATCGCCGGGCACGCGGTGCACCCGTTCGCGGGCTCGGCGTACTCGTGTTCGAAGGCAGCGCTGTCCGGCCTCACCCGCGAGATGGCGGCGGAGTTCGGGCAGCTCGGCGTGCGGGTCAATGCCGTAGCACCCG
>JAAFHH010000309.1 GCA_013297545.1 Alphaproteobacteria bacterium | reverse complement strand
TCGAGACTGTGACTTCACCGGCGGTGAACTCCAGCTTCGCATCGCCGATGCCAAGGCTCATCGTGCCTTTGCCCGCACCGAACTTCATGATGTCCCACTCGCCGGGGATGTAGACATCCGATTGCCAACCGGAGACATACTTAAAGTCACCATCGCCGGCGATCAGCGTGTCGGCACCCGATCCCATGCTCAGGCTGCGATAGAAGCCGTTGCCAACGATGACAAGATCATCGTCCGGGCTCGTGACAGGGGACGTCCACGAACCTGTCGAGATGCCCCAGTTACCGTTGCCGACCGTGACGCGATCATTGCCACTATGTGTAACAATAGAAGTGTTTTCGCGTGCAGTGCCCTGACCATTGGTGAGGTTGTCGCCCACCGTGATTGTATCAGCACCCTCACCCGTACCGATAGAAAGACCATTGTTCCAGTTGGTTGGATCGGCATGCTGGATCTGGCCATAGAGGGTTCGCGTGTTATCCACGGGGCGCCAGGGGATGTTGCCAACCGTGATGAGATTGCCGTCGCCATAGGCGCGGATTTGGCTACCACCCAGAGCATCGGAGACGGTGATCACGTCACCTGGCTGACCAGCAACATGGTTGTAGTCAAGATCGATGTAGAAGGCTGACGGGTTCAGCACCGTAACAATGTCCGCTCCAGTGCCGGAGCGGATGCTGACGACGGGATGCTTGTCGGCCGGGATATCGCCGGGGTCAACGCCAGCGGCAACAATAGTGTCGTTGCCGGCGCCATAGGCTGGATCTCCGCCTGGAGAGGCGATCAGCATCGGGCCGAACCCAACCGTGATATTCATCGCGACCGGGGACATGGAAATGTTCCCCGTGCCATTCCCCGCCTTGACCACATCGCTGCCAGTATCGGTGAGTGAAGTGAAGTCGATCAGGAAGTTGCCGTCGCCCATGATCACGGTGTCGTTACCATCGCGCATTACAACGCGATGCTTACCGTTGCCCATTGTGTAGGTGTCATTGCCGCCCGTATCGGCAACGTACCAATCGCCATCACCAAGCACGCCAATGTCGTTGCCACCGAAATCACCCACCACGCCACCCGGATCGAAAGCCCAGATCGGCGCTTTGCCGTATTCTTGGTATATGGCCCAAGGTTCCTGGGTCGCGAGGCCGGTGTTGCCGGCGAAAATCGTGTCATCGCCGATTCCACCGTAAATCCCGACTTTGGCATAGGAACTGTCGCCAAGCTTTAGGCTGTCGTTGCCGCTGCCGCCATCAACGAACAAACTTGTGCTTGAAGCGATCTCACCAGATGTGATGGTGTCGTTACCGCCTTGACCATAGATTTTATAGACACTCTGGTCTGCTGCCGTGCCATTATAAATGGTTTCACCACCGTAGAATATCTGGTCGTTGCCTTCTCCTAGAGAGGTAGTCCCCAAGCCACCTTGAACCGTTGCTTGGTCATTCCCGTCCAACAGAGAAATGAAGTGCCGGCCAATGCCGGCGGTTAAGGTGTCGTTTCCGGCCGAACCGTTCGCGGTAATCGGACCATCGCCGAACGTCAGTGTCATACCCATTGTGCGTACTCCCACATACGAAGTGCTGACGGCGCTAGAGGCGCGCAAGGGGCACTAATACGGGCATAAAATTCTAGCGGCAAGGCCTGCAAAAGCGATAGTTTCATCTTAAAACATTTCTTTTATAAAATATTATTAGTGTGAAAAGGCCTTTGACATCAGTATCTGCCCGGTGATGGTGTCTTTAGACTAATGTTTTTCATATTTGTTTTGACAGCGTACCAAACAGTACGACCAGTTACAGTTATACATTATTCTACATTCTTGATATCAATTTGCCATTCACGATAACAGCAGTGGGCATCATGTTCGCCGTGATAGTTACATCGCGGTAAAGTTGTTTGCGGTCTATCGCTCACGTCGCCGACACGCTGGGCCGCGTCAGCTTCCAACAACGCGAGCCGACAACGCCCACCAACAGCGCTAGACGGCACCCCGGCGGATCGCGCACCCTACCGCCCATGCACTTCGATCTCGCCAGTGACCTGCACATCGACTGTTGGCCCGATGGCCCGGACCTCGACTGGGCGCGGCTGCGCCAACACGAGGTGCTGGTGCTCGCGGGCGACATCGCGGATGGCGATGAGGCGTCGCTGGCGGGCATGCATGCCGCGGCGGCAGCCTATCCGCGCGTGCTCTATGTCGATGGCAACCACGAACACTTCTTGCGCCAGCGCAAACTCGGGCCGACCCAGGACGCGTTGCGCGCTGGCATGCCGGGCAATGTCAGCTATCTGGCTGACCAGCCGGTGGTGATCAATGGCGTCGCCTTCATCGGTCGCAATGGTTGGTGGGATTATGAGATTGCGGAGCCGGAGATTTCCGGCGCGCTCAGCCGCCAAGCCTACGCCCAGATCGTCGGCCACGATCCCTATGAGGACATCCGCGCCCAAGCGCTCGAAGACGCCGCCGGCCTGGTCGCCGAGGCCAAGCGATTCGCGGCCGACCCTGCTATCCACTCGATCGTCGCGGTCACGCACACGCCGCCGCGCATCGAACTCACTTCGCCCGGCGTCTACCCGCGGAACACCGATTTCTTGAACCTCTACGGCAACAGCCGAATGCGCGACGTGTGGGAGGCGGCGGACGGTAAGCTTAGGCTTTGGTGCTTTGGCCACAACCATGATGCGCGCGATTTGGTGATTGGCCATGTGCGCTGCGTCTCAAACCCACGCGGGCGACCGTTCGATTTCAACCGCCGCGGCTGGCGCGTGCTGCCGATTTGGGTCAGCCCCGCGGGATAGCGGCTTCAAGCGGCTGGGCACCGGGCGTGTCTCTTGCTATCTTGGCATCCGCAGTTGGAAAGGATCCCTTCGATTGGCCGGGGTTGAGCAGCGCACAGTCTCGGGCACGGTGGTCGATATCCTGGCGCGGATTTCGTCCGATGGCGGCAATGTGGTGGAAATCCGCATGGCGACGGCGGGTGGCGACCACAAGGCGATGGCCCACGGCGACAAGGCCACCACGGCGCAGAAGCTGCGCGAGAAGATCGAAGCCTTGATGAAGGCCAACGGCCGCTCGTCGATCCGCGAGCTGAATGTGCCGCTCGAAGTCCAAGGCATCGCCAAGGATCCGCAGACGACCGTCGTCACAGCCATGAAGATTGCGGGGTGATCGATGTCGGTTCCGATCCAAGACCGCACCTTTGATCAAGCCAACGCTCTCGCCCTGCTGCGCGAGGTCGAACGCGCCAACAAGGGGGCGGCGTTCGCCCAGCGCCACAGCTTCCTCGCCTGCGACTTCAGCGGCCTCGACCTGTCGGACATTGATCTGACGGGCATCTCGATGGTCGGCTGTTCGTTTGTGAATGCCGATCTCAGCCGCACCAAGCTGCGCTATGCCAATCTCTATGGGGCGGATCTGCGCGGGGCCTCGCTGCGCCAAGCGGATTTTACCCGGGCGGATTTGCGCGGTGCGTGCCTGCGCTCAGCCGATCTCGGCGGCGCGAACCTCGAAGAAGCCGCCCTTGAGCGCGGCAAACTGATCATCCAAGCTGCTGGCGGTGGGTTTCGGGACGGCACGATCCGCATGCTGACGCCGCGGTCGTCCAAGCGCAAACGGCGCGAATCGCCCTTGATGCAGGCAACGGATCTGCGCGGTGCGATCCTCGAGCACGCGGATCTCGGCGAAAGCGACCTTGGCTTCACCGATCTAACCGGCGCCAATCTGCGCGGCGCCAATTTGCGCAAATCGAACCTGACCGGTGCGCGCCTGTTCGGGGCCGACCTCACGGGGGCCAAGTTCCAGGGTGCGAAGCTGCGCCACGCCAACTTCGTCACTGCGATTTATGAACCGTCCCAGTTCTTTGGCTGCGACACCACCAACGCCGTGTTCCCGAAGGTGGTGGAGGATCTGGGCCAGCGCCTGCCGCGCATGCTCACCTTGCACCAGAAATGGGTTGAGAGCTTGGGCCGGGAGGGCGAGCGGTTGGATTTCTCCATGCTCGATCTGCGCGGCATGGATTTCTCCGGCATGGACTTGACCGCGGGTGTGTTCCGCCTCGCGGTCGTCGATGGCGTTGGTTTTGTTGGCACGCAGCTCGCGATGGCGGATTTTTCCGGTGCCAGTGCGCGCCGGGCCCGTTTCGCGCGCGCCGATCTGCGCGGCTGCACCATGATCCGCGCGCGCTTGGACGAGGCTGATCTCAGCCACGCGAACCTCGGCGCGCTGGAAGTTTACCGCGACAGTCCGGTTGATATCTGGAGCCGGATGACCCAGACCTCGCTGATCCGCGCCAATCTCTCCGGTGCGAACTTGGTCCACGCGGATATGGAATTGTGTGACCTGACGGAAGCCAACCTCACGGGTGCGGACCTGACGGATGCGCACCTGGTGAATTCGTACTGCTATGGGGCGACGTTGCAGGGGGCGGTGTTAGCCCAGCTGCACACCGATGGGGCGCGCGGCCTCACCCTGCCAGCGGCTTAAGCCCGGCGCTTGTGGCGCGCGCGGTGCCAGCCCTTGAATCGACGTTTGTCCGCACGGTCGCGGGCGATCGACTTAACCAGACGCACCAATTGCTTCAAGCGCACCATCGCATGGGCTCCCAACGCCGGGGTGACACGGGTGTACGGCAACTCCATGTCGAATTGATGAAGGTTTGCCGGAAATGTTGCGTTGCCGCAGCGAAACGGTGGCGGTGCAGGGCGGCTTGCGCTTAGCCTGCCCCGCAATGGCGAA
>JAAFHH010000312.1 GCA_013297545.1 Alphaproteobacteria bacterium | reverse complement strand
GCCGCCAAGTGTTCGACCGGCTGGTGCGTCGGCCCATCTTCGCCGAGCCCGATCGAGTCGTGGGTCATCACATAGACCACGCGCTGGTGCATCAGCGCGGACAGGCGAATGGCCGGGCGGCAATAGTCCGTGAACACCAGGAAGGTGCCGCCGAACGGGATCAGACCGCCGTGCAGCGCGATGCCGTTCATGGCGGCCGCCATGCCGTGCTCGCGGATGCCGTAGTGGACGTAGCGGCCGTCTGGCTGAGCCGCTGTCAGCAAGGTCACGCCCTTGGCCTTGGTGTTGTTGGAACCGGTGAGATCGGCCGAGCCGCCCAAGAGTTCCGGCACCAACGGCACCAATTCATCGAGCACCATGCCGGAGCTCTGGCGGGTCGCGATCTTGGGGGCTTGTTCGGAGAACTGGCGCTTGGCGGTGCGGATCACCGCGCCGAACAGATCCGGCAGCTGGCCGGAAATGCGGCGATCAAGCTCGGCCGTGTCGCGCTTCGCATGCCGAGCGGCCCAAGCAGCGGACAGTGCCGCCCCGCGCTGAGCACTGGCACGCCAGGCATCCAGAATAGCCGCCGGGATCTCAAACGGCCCATGCGGCCAGCCGAGGGCGGCGCGCGCACCGGCGATTTCCTCTGCTCCCAGCGGCGAGCCGTGGGAGGAGGACGTGCCGGCCTTCTTCGGCGCACCCTTGCCGATCACCGTCCGGCAGGCGAGCAGCACGGGCTTGTCCGCCGTCTTCGCCCAATCCAGTGCTGCCCGGATGGCGGCTGGATCGTGGCCGTCGAGCGCACGCGTCACCCAGCCGGCGGCTTCAAACCGTTTGATCTGATCTTCGGAGGAGGAGAGAGCGACCGGCCCATCAATCGAGATCTGGTTGTCATCCCACAGCACGATCAGGCGATTGAGGGTCAAGTGGCCGGCGAGGCTGATCGCCTCCTGGCTCACGCCCTCCATCAAGCAGCCGTCGCCCGCGATGACGTAGGTGTGGTGATCGACCAGATCATCACCAAACGTCTTGTTCAGCGAGCGTTCGGCGATCGCCATGCCCACAGCCGTGGCGAGCCCCTGGCCGAGCGGGCCGGTCGTGGTCTCCACGCCCGGCACATGGCCATATTCCGGGTGCCCGGCAGTGATCGCACCCAGGGTGCGAAACCCCTTGATCTGGTCGAGCGTCATCTCACGCACGCCCATCAGATACAGCACGGCGTAGAGCAGCATCGAGCCGTGGCCGGCCGACAGCACGAATCGATCGCGATCCGGCCATTCCGGCTGGGCCGGATCGAAGTGCAGCACGTCGCGGAACAGCACGGTTGCGACATCGGCCATGCCCATCGGCATGCCGGGGTGCCCGGACTTCGCTTGTTCGACGGCGTCCATCGCCAGCGCGCGGATCGCGTTCGCAAGGTCGTTGTGGCTGGGGGCGGTGGACATGGGAGATCAGACCTTCCGGAACAGCAAGCGCTTGGGGCGAGGGATCGCCTAAGGCGGCAGGCGGGGCCCGTCAACTGTTGTATCATGGCGGGCTGCACGCTACCCTCAGCGTTAACCATGACGATGATCGACCAAGCCTGCGCGCGCCTCGATACCGCCCTTCTGCGGATGGAAGGCGCGCTTGCCGATCGGCTCGAAGCCCTCGGCACCGAGAGTGCGGCCCTGCGTTCGGCGTTGGCCGCAGCAGAAGCGGGCCAGCGCCACGCCGAACTGCGCCTCGCCGAAGCGGCGCGCGCGGACCACACCACCAGTTCGGCCGACAGCGACGCAAGGCGCAAACTGACCGAGCAGCTGGAACTCTCCGAAGCGGACCGACGCCGGCTGGCCGTGCAAGTGGTGACTGGCGAGGCGGAAGCCAAGCGCCTGCACAGCGAACTCGAAGCCGCCCGCACTGAACTGGCAGCCCTCAAGGCCGCCGTGCGCGAAGCCGAAGACAGCCGGGCGGCGCTCGCCCAGTTGAACCAACAAGCCGCCCACCGCGTCGACCAAACCATCGGCCGCCTGCGCGGCCTCCTACAGAGTTGAGGCGATGACGGTCCAGATCTCCGTACTGGTGAACGGCCGCAGCTACCCCGTCACCTGCGCGCCCGGTGAGGAAGACCTCGTCCGCGCGTCCGCCCGCCTGCTGGACGAGCGGGTGCAACGGTTCGTGAAAGTCTACGGCCAGCCGAGCGAAAGCCACCTGCTGGTGCTCGCAGGCCTCATGCTGGCAGCCGAACTCGGCGAGGGCAAAGCCCCGAAGAGCGATCCGGCAGCGGACGCCAAGGCCGTGGCCGGGATCGATGCGGTGGCGCAGCGGCTTGACGCGATTGCGGGGCGGTTGGAGCGGGCGTAAGGTCCCCCCCCCCCCTGGGGCGATTGTGAGGACTCGTATCGAGCGCCCGCAGGATGGTTCACCTTCCGCCCGAGGTGCGTGATGCGGTTTCTGTCGCTGATTTTTGTGATCATCCTGTCGGCTTGCAATGCTGGGACTGTGCTCACAACAGAGACCGGAGTTGATCCACAAAAAGCTGTTATCGTCGTCGGATTTCGTAAATTTGGCGAGGACTTAGGATATCATCCAACAATACGCCTGGATTTTTGGGCGGGAGACATCAGGGCCGGTCGGCTTGAGTATGCATCGAGCAACAATCCGTCGGTCGCCTCTAATTTTGTTTGCGACTCTTCGTTCAATCAACGCCTGATCATCAAGACACCAAGCGGGGTATGCTTCAATGTGGTGGAGGTAGACGCTAGACCACAAATTCTATACTTAATCGAAGGCACAGCCCACGCCGCACACCGTAAGGATTATGGACCTCCGTGGCACAGAAGCTACAGTTAATCGGCAGACTGTTCGCCGACGCCCAGAGGATATCCTTTGGCTTAACTTGCAGCCAGGCGATGTCCGTTTTGTTGGGGTGCATGAACTTCCGCCTTCATCGCAAGTTCTCCAGCAGCGCAGCATTGGACCTATGGTTCCAGTAAACCAAGCAGATATTGAAGCAGTGCTGCGAGCGCGTCCGCAGCTTGTCGGGCGACGTATTGTAAACCGAGCGTTTGATCGCGAGTCGGATATCGGTCGTTCCCAGTAGAACGCTACGGGCGCTCACTTATGTAGGATAGAGTCAATGCTTGCGCGTTTTGTCTGTGTTCTGGTGCTTTGCGGCATGCTGGCCGCTTGTGCGACGCCGGCGACGCCGGCGGCGACGGGCTTGTCCGCGACCGATCCTGTAGCGCCGGATCGGGCGATCGTGATCCTCGGGGTGCGCCAACACGAACGGGCTGTTGCGCTAGAGCCCTATATCTCGCTGCAGTTCTCACTTGCACAGTTTGGGGCCGAGATCGGAAGAGCACACGCTTCAATGGTGACGCCGGTTCGCATACCCGAGACTCGCACCCAACGGCTCGCCGAGGGAATCCCAATTCGGACTCGGGTGTTAGATTTTTACCACTAGAGCCCTATATCTCGCTGCAGTTCTCACTTGCACAGTTTGGGGCCGACCAATGGATGACCTACGCTGAAAATCCGGGCCGCCGGACGTTTGGTGTCGAAAACATCGGGTGTTCTGGCATTGGATCTGCTGCGAGCTCCGCTATTCGGGTTGGCGAGCGCGAAGCCTGTTTCTGGGTGCTGGCTGTAGAACCGGGATTCTATGTGCTCGATTGGATCTTGGCGCGGCCCGACCAGTATCAGGGGCGGACCAGCGTCCGTTTTGAGGTTGGATTTTCTCGCATGCAGAATGGTCGCCGCGTCCGGCGTGGTCGCGGCGAGGTGCTTGGCTTCAAGGCCGAGGCGGGTACGGTCGCATTCCTCGGCAGCTTCGATGCTTTCGCCTACCAATCCATCATGCAGTCGTACCAACCCGGCGAGTTCCGGGATGCCCGCGCTGAAGACCTCGCCCTGATCCTTGAGCGCCGGCCGCAATTGGCGGGACGGGAGATTTCTCTCGGACGCCTTCAGTCGGAAAGTGAGATGTTCCTTCGGCGATAGCGGTTCCTCGACAGGAGGGCTGGTGCAGTCGCTGCGGCAGGTTTTTACAAATTTAAGTAGATTTTTCAGATGATGAACGCCTTTGAGAGGATGAATGGTGCAGGGTGAGTGTTTTTGCCACTCTATACGCGTGCGGTCTTGGCGCAAACAGACAGCCAAACGCGCCGAGGTATGGAGACGTTCAATGACGAGAGTGATATTCGCCTGCTTGGTAGCGGTGTTTGTTCTGGGGCAGGTGGACAGCGCCGCGTCCCACCCCGGCGGATGCCGGAAGAATTCTCCTCCCGGACAGTGCTGCCACAATGACCGCAAGGCGGGCACGTCGCACTGCCACTAAGTTCTCTGATAGTCAACAGCCGGGGTCTCTGTCACTCCGCCAGTATCGCCCCTCCCCCTGCCAAGCGGGGGGAGGGGCGATATGCTTGGGCTAGTGAAGTAATTCTACCGCCCGACCTCCACCACATCCACACTCATCACCGCGCGCCCGGTCGCAAGCTCGACCAGCACCAGCCGTTCGCGCCCGTCGGCTGCGCGCACCCGGAGCAGTGCCCGCTCCCCCGACAGGCTCTGATCCACGATCACGGAGCCTGCTGGCAGCTCGATCTTCACGGCTTCAACGGGTACCGGCTGGCGTTGCCGCAGCACGGCCCAGACGATCAGGCCGATCATGATCAGGATCATAATGCCGAGCACGGCGACAATCGCCTTGAGCACCCCCATGCTGTCAGCCACCTTGGTCGGCATGAACGCTCCTTCTCA
>JAAFHH010000313.1 GCA_013297545.1 Alphaproteobacteria bacterium | reverse complement strand
GCCAGACCGGCTGGTGATCGCGATCGGCGGCTCGATGGCGGAGGCGTTGCTGAACGGCATGATGGATGCGCTGATCGCGGACACGCGGCGCCAGATCACCCGCCTGCCGGAGACGGTGAAGTCCGAAGAGCCGCTGTTCGACCGGGCGTTTGAGGCGGCCCTCACCACCACGATGACGGAGGTTGGCCCGCGCCTTACGGGCGCGAGTGCGCCACGCGTCACGATCGACCGCTTGATCCTGGCGGCACCGCTCGGCGGCATCGAGGGCAAAGGTGCTGCGACCATCGCCGCCACGGGCACCGGCTCGGCGACCGCAACCGGCTCCGCCGACATCGCGATCCGCGGCCTCGATGCGATGATCACCGCCGTCCAACAAGCGCCGCAAACGCCGATAACGGGCGGCCTCGGCTTCGGCCTGATGACCCTCAAAGCCTTCGCCAAGCCCGTGCCAGAGGGCCACGCGATCGAGGTTGTGATCAATGACCAGGGCCAGGTGCTGGTCAACGGCCAGGCGATGGGCTCGACGCGGCGGTAGGATGGCGCGCCTCCTGCTCCTGTTGGCGGTGGCGCTCAGCGGGCTGCCCCTGCCGGCGCGCACGCAGGAGCGCGAAGTCGCCGCAATGCTCGAACAGCGCCTCGGCGCGCTGGAACTGGTCGCACGGGCGCTCGGCGCGACGCTAGAGCGCGATGGGACGGTTCAGGTGGAACCGGGGTCTGATCCGCCGCGGATTGTAACGCCAGCGCTGCATCTGAAGACCGATGGGTGGAGTGTTCGGGTGCCGTCGCTGGCTGGGGCGACTGAGCGGCAAGATGGGGGGTTGCAGGCGGTTCGCTTTGGCATACCGAGCCCACTCAAATTCCTAGATCCGGATGGGCGCGAGGTCTACAGCATTGGCTCGCCTGACTATCCAAACGCTGTAGGCATTTCTCTGCGGCCTATAGTGCCAGATCGATGGGGTGAGCCTGATTTCAGCATAGACATTACCTATGCCGGTGCAAAGGCAGGAAATGTCGAGACTATCGGCGCGCTGGGAGCTTCAATCACACCGATAACCAACCCGAAAGTTACTGGCGAGGCACTGTTTCACTCAACCTATGCAGGATTCAGAGTAACAGACAATTTCGCCATTCTTTTTGGCAGTATATCACTGGTGACGTCTTGCCCAGCGCAGTTTGGCCGCGTGCTTGATGACATCGCAATCCGCTCGGCAGCTGTTGTGGAAGCGAAACGAGACCGGCTTGCGCAGGCAATCTTGGTGTCCTGGGTCCAATCGTGCTTGGACTCGCGCTCGGACATGGGGTTTGGCGACCTGATCGGCATTGTCGACAAGAACACCGGTTACGGGGTTCGCACCGGTTGGCTGCGGCTCGATCCCGTCGGAGCCGACGGCCTGAAACTGCTCTTCTCCGCGTCACGCCCGATGCCTGACCTCGATCGCATGGGCATACCGCCGCCGCTGCTGCCGCGCGAGATCGTCCTTCGTCTTGAGGCGACCGACACCTGGATCCGGCCAACGCTAGCACTTTTGGCCGAACAGCTTGTCCGCGATACCGAGGGAGGCTCGTTGCGTGCAGGTTTGGAACGCGCTTGGACGGCCGTACGCGAGGAGCGTGTGGCGGCGCTGGCGCAGCGTCCAGCCCAGATCGAAAAGCTGAATGCTTCCCTGCGCACGGACGATGGCAGGGTCTGGGCCGATGGCACGGCGACAGTTCAGATCGATGACACCGCGCCGGTGACTGGCAGCGTGCGGGTGCAAGTCCAAGGCTTGCGCGCGCTCGTGGATGCATTCCGCGCGCCGATGACAGGCGTCCCAGCAGCACTCGCCAAACAGGCGATCGACTGGCTCCAAGGCCGCCGGCCGAACGCCACCACGGCCGCCTTCGACATCACGCTCACCCCGTCAGGTGCGTTCCTGATCGACGGCGTGCCGCAGTAGCCGTCACGCCGCGGCAGTTCCTGGCTCAGCCATGGCTTAGGCTCGCATCGAGATCCCAGTCAAAACCGTCATCCGCGACAAAACCGGGAGCGCTGCCGAAGAAGGACTCGAATTCTTCATCCGAAAGTGTCTTCACGCGCTCGATCCGGTCTGCCTGCAACTCGGCGGCTTGGCGCGTGGCAGGGTCAAACGTAATGGTACCAACGGCGATCAGCATCGTTCGGCGCTCTTGCACCGCTTGCGCAATATCCGCGTACAGGTGCGGCGCATAGTGAACCCGAACCAACGCATCGGTCGAAAGCTCGCGCAGCCGAAATACGGGATTTTCGGCGTCGATGAGCCAGGAATGGACTATACCTTGAATGGAACCATGCACGACGAGCGGCACCGCGCCTACCCTCACCCCGCCGGCTTATCGCGCAGGATTTGGTCGAGCGGTGTCGTCACCTGGTCGCGTTTCCAGTCCGGCAGGCGGTAGAGCCAGGGGCGCCAGGTGGTGTTGTGGGTCTCGGCACCCTCGCCCTCAGCCGATAGCGTCGCCCAGAGTGCGCCCTCGTGCTCGATCAGCTGCAGGGTGACGGCGAGGCCGCCGTCGTAGCGGTAGACACCTTGCGCGCGCGGTGCTGGCAGGGTGGCGGGGCGGCGCACCACTTGGTCGAACTGCAGCACTTCGAGCGTGCGGCCCTGGGCATTGGCCTCAAACCGCGACTTTACCTCTTTGCCGTCCGGGATTGCCTCGGGCACCAGATCGCCAGCGCCAGCGGCTTTCACCATTACGTAGGCCGGATGATCGGGGCCGGGTGTGAGCTCGATCCGCACCAGATCGTTTAGCGAGAAGTTCGCGATCTGGCGTTCGGCCCATTCGAGCATCGTCGGGCGGATTTCGACCGCGCCCAGCGCCAGGAAGGTCTGCGGGTCGCCAGCCCGGCGCAGGTAGATCATCTGCTGGCCGTCGGGAGCCGCCCCTGCCGCTGCCGGGGGCGAGCGGCGCTTGCCGAGCACCAGGTCGGCCAGCACAGCACCACCGCTGTCGCGCAGGGTCAGGCGGGTCCCCTGGCGGCCGTCTGCCGGGTCTTCGAGGCCGAGGCGGCTGTACAAGTCCGCACTGCGGGTGCGCGGCTCGATCGTCTCGAACGCGGCGACGGCGACCAGGGCTTGGCGCACGGCTTCGACCCGGGCGGGGTAGCCGGCAAGGTCTGGCAGCACCCAGCCGGTGCCCTGGCGGGCGAGCCGAATGGTGGCACCGCCGGTCGCAATCTCGATCGCGGCCACCTGCTCCAAGCGTTCGGACAGGCCCGGCACCAGCCGTTCACCGCGCGCCAGCGTGGTGCGGCCCGATTGACCGGTGGAGACGGCGACGGCGCCGATCAGGCTTGCTGCGGCGAGGCCGATGATGATCGCGGTGCTGCGCGGACGCATGGGCGTTCCTTCTATCGGCTGCGGCGGCTGCGGCGGGCGAGGCCGAGCAAGATGGCGAACAATGCGACGGCAACCGGCACACCGGCGATGTTGATCGCCTGCACGACCGTGCGCAGGCCTTCGATCTCTTCGCGCAGGTCGCGCTGCACGAGGCGCAGTTCGCCGCGGGTTTGCACCAGATCGGCGCGGAAGCTTTCGATCTGGCGGGCTTGTTCGGGTGTCAACGCGGCTTGGGCTTGACCACTGCCGCCGCGCAGTTCGGCCAAGCGCTTCTCCGTCTCGCGCAAGCGATCCTGCAGGCCTTGTTCTTTTTCGCGGAAGCGCTGTTCGGCTGCTTGCTGGATGTCGCGCAGCACGGTGAACGGGCGTTCCTGCACGCCGCGGGCACGCAAGGAGACGAGCGCTTGCGAGCCGGTCAAGCTGTCGAGCGCATTCGCCACCAAGTCCGCGTTGTTGGAGGTCGGCTGCGGCACCTGCTGGCCGAAGAAGTTCTGCACCTGGACCCAGAACCGGTCTTCCAACAGGTCTGTATCCGCAATCACGATGGCGGTGAGAGTACCGGTGGCGCGGTGCGGTGTCGGCACCTCACCATCGCCGGCGGGCGGGCCGTCGGCAAACGCTGTCTTGATCGGGCCGCTCACACGCGCCGCGATCGTCAGGCTTTGGCCCTGGCTTTGGAATTGGCGCAAGAGGCCTTGGATATCCGGCTGGCTTGCCCGCACCCGCTCGGCGTCGAGGCGCATGGAGACGGGGGAGGATTGCACGAGCGGCGAAATCCGCGTGGTTGCCCCGTCACGCGCATCGATGATGCCAGCGGTTGCCAGCGCCAAGGTTTGCAGCTGGCCGGTCACCGGATCGTCGCGGTTGACGTATTCGGCCGGTACGGCGAGCCAGGCGATGTAGTCGGCCGCGACTGCGCGCGGACCCTGGCCGGCTTGGACGCGGCGCGCCAGGCGCCGGTCACCGATCACCTGGGCCGGGTTCACTTGAAAGCCCCAGGCCTCAGTCAGCTTAGCGAGGTCGGAGGTGGCGGATGGCGGCTGCATGCCGCGCGCCATCATCGCTTGGCCGCGGATCATGGCGGCGTCGGAATGGGGGTCGAGGAACACGAGCAAGCGCCCGCCACCCAATGCAAACTGGTCGATCGCGTACAGCGCGCGCTCGCTCAAGCCAGCCGGGTGCACCAGCATCAGCGCGTCGACATCCGATGGGATCACCGTGGTGTCGGGCCCAAGCGTGCGCAGCTCGTAGCTCTGGCGCAGCTGGTCGACGATCGCCCAGGCGACCGGCTGGCCGCGGCCCATCATGGCGTCGCCTTCCATCGGCAACGTCGAGAGCAGACCCACCACCCGGCGCTT
>JAAFHH010000031.1:7860-13760 GCA_013297545.1 Alphaproteobacteria bacterium | reverse complement strand
GCACTCATCCCTTGGCCACCCGCGGATCAAGGTACGCATACCCCATGTCGACAATCAGGTTGATCACGATGAAACCAACCGACAACACCAGAATGGTCCCCTGCGCCAACGCATAGTCCGACGACAAGATCGCGCCGACTGCGAGCCGCCCGACACCGGGCCAGGCGAACAAGGTTTCGGTGATCACTGCCCCGCCCAGCAGCACCCCTGCCTGCAGACCAAGCAGGGTGACCACCGGGATCAACGCATTCCGAAGCGCGTGGGCGACGACGACCCGGCTCTCTGACAGGCCTTTCGCCCGCGCGGTGCGCACATGGTCCGACCCCAGCACCTCGAGCACCGAGGCGCGGGTCACGCGCGCAACCGGGCCGACCAGCACCGAGCCCAAGGTGACGGTCGGCAACACCAGGGCTGCCCACCAATCTTCAGAAAACCGCTCATCCGGTCGACCGGTGAAGGGCAGCAGCTGCCAGACCACGCCGAAGTATTGGATCAGCACCAAGCCCAGAAAGAACACCGGCATCGACACGCCAGCGACCGAGATCGCCATCACCATCCGGTCAACCAGCGAACCACGACGCACGGCAGCGATGGTGCCGAGCACGATGGCGGTGGGGGCCGACCACAGGAGGGAGGCGACCATCAGCTCGATCGTCGGCCCGATCGTCACGGCCAATTCTTCAGCAACCGGCGTGTTCGAAATCAGCGACCGGCCGAGATCGCCCTGCAGCAACCGGCCGAGATAGCGGGCGAACTGCACCCAGATCGGCTGGTCGAGGCCGAGGTCCTGGCGGATCGCTTGGATCACGTCTTGGGTCGCCATCGGCCCGGCCAACACGACGGCGGGATCGGTTGGCACCACCTGCATCAACAAAAACCCGAGCAGCAGCACGCCAATCAGCACCGGCAAGGACACCAGGCACCGCTCGGCAATGTGGCGGCCCATCAGCTGAGCCCCACCGTGTCGTGGACGATCTTTCCATCCAGGATGGTCGCGACCACCTTGCCCTCGCGGATGCGCGCAGCATCGGCTGCGAACGGGTCATGGTCCCACACCGCGATATCGGCGTAGTGGCCGGGGACGAGGCAGCCCTTGCGGTCTTCCATGAATTCCGCACGGGCAGCATTGGCAGTCATGGCGGAGAGCGCTTCATCAAGGCTGATCGCTTGGGCAGCACCCAGCACAGCCCCGCGCCGGCTCTGGCGGGTCAGCATGGCGGCGAGGTTCGGGAACGGATCGAAGGTGCACACCGGCGCGTCGCTGGAGGCAACCGGGTGCAGGCCGGCGTCAATGAACGCCCGCATCGGGTAGCTCGCGTTCGAACGTTCGGGGCCGACCACATCCAAGTACAAATCGCCAAAGTCCCACAAGAACACGGGCTGCGGCACCGGCACCATGCCGAGCCTCGCCATCCGTGCAATCTGTAGGCCAGTGGCGAAGCCGCAGTGTTCGATCCGGTGGCGGGTGTCTTGGCGGGGTGTGCGGGCTTGGGCGGCGACCACGGCATCGATGACATGACCGATCGCTTTGTCACCGATCGCGTGGATGCCCATCTGGTAGCCCTTGGCGTGCAGATCGATCACGATCTCTCGGATCGTCTCGGCGGTCAGGCACAAGATCCCGCAGTCGCAGCCGCCGAGGTAGGGTGCGGTCATCGCCGCCGTGCGCCCACCGGCCGAGCCATCGGTGAACAGCTTTACGGGACCAGCGCGCAGCCAATCATCGCCAACGCCCGTCACCAAGCCATTGGCGAAGGCCTCATCCACCGTACCGCCGGGACCACCGGTGAAGCAGAGCCGGGCGCGCAGCGGCAGGCGGCCGGCGCCATAGGCGGCGTACCACGCCAGGACATCGTCATAACCCTGGCGATTGCCGACGGCAGCGTCCATCGCCGAGGTGATGCCACGGGCGAGGCACAGCTTGCCGCCGGCCTCAATCGCCGTGACCAGTTCTTGTTGGGAGAGCGGCGGCAGCACCCGCATGAACAGCTGCAGGGCAGTTTCGGCAACCAGACCGGTCGCCACCCCATCGCGCTTTTCGATCAAACCGCCGGCAGGATCAGGTGTGGCATCGCTCACCCCCGCCAGCGCCATGGCGGCGGAGTTGACGACGGCGAGGTGCCCGCAGGTGCGCTTCAAAAACACCGGGTGATGCGGGGCGACCCGATCAAGGTCCGCGCGGCTCGGGTGCTGGCCGGTATCGAGCAGAAAATGATCGTAGCCGCGCCCGATCACCCAAGATCCGCGCTGCAAAGTCTCTGTGCGGATTTTGATCGCCTGGAGGACGGCATCAAGGCGCGTCTCGCCCTTAACATCGACCTCCACGGTTGCTTGGCCGATCGCCAGCGTGTGCTGGTGCCCATCGTTGAAGCCAGGGGCGGCAAACCGCCCGCCGAGGTCGATGCGGCGGGTGGTTGGGGTGGTGGCGGTATCGAAGTCGGACGCAGCGCCAACCCCGACGATCCGCCCTTCCGCGATGGCAACCGCGCTCGCGCAGGGCAGACCAAGCCCCGTCCAGAAGCGACCGTTGACCAGCAGAGTGTCAATGCGCATGGCCCATGCTGGGCGCGTTCTCGCGGGCGCGTCAAGTGTCAGCCGAGGCGGGCTGCCGCAGCTGCACCGCAGTCAGCCGGCCACGGTCGCCCGCATCCGATCTCTCGGAATGGGTGTCGTTTGATGAAGAGAAAACGTAGTCATGCCGCACTCTGCGCTGCCAATGGGGCGAGGTTTGCCGAGCGATCCTGTTACTAAGTCAAAGTATCTAGATCGTTCTAGCCGTGGCACCGATCGCGTTTGCTCTGGTCTACCGTGTTACTTTGCCGATAACGTCCATCCTAGCGATTGCGGGCCGATTGCTCGCACGAGCTGGAGCACGCCAAATGCCGCTTTTTACCAACGTCGCTGATAACTTCACGGGTACAGCCGGAACGCCCGAGAGCTTCCAGCTGGCCACTCTTTCGGACCTTGGTGGCACAGACACGGTTGCCGCCACGGTCGACGAGCTCAGTAACCAAGATGTGATAGAGCTGCTCTCGTCAGCAACCGGCACCCTGACGCTGTCGGCCGCCGCACTGCCGAATATCGTTGGGCTGGAAGGGCTGAAGATCGCGACTGGCAATACGAATGGCTACACGTTCAACGTGAATTACGACTTTTTTGCGAACAATTACGAAAACACAACCAATTTTCGTTTCAGCCTCCAAAACTCAACAGGCAATCATACGTTCAATATGATGGGCGTGAGTGCAACAAAAAACCTCATGGTTCATCTCGGCACTGGGAGTACGATATTCAATGGTGGTATTGGAACAGATCAAGTTGCGATTAGTACTGGCACAGATAATATTTTTCTTGGAGACAGCACCGATTCTCTGTTGATTGATGTGCCAGGTCTGTTGTCAAGTAGTGACACTCTAAATGGCGGAAATGGAACGGACACTCTTTATATTGGTGGTGCGGGCAATTATACAGCGTCTAT
Source organism: Alphaproteobacteria bacterium (assembly GCA_013297545.1). Taxonomy (GTDB): domain Bacteria; phylum Pseudomonadota; class Alphaproteobacteria; order Elsterales; family Elsteraceae; genus RDXE01. The sequence goes on along the minus strand of JAAFHH010000031.1, from coordinate 10,282 downwards.
GTTTGCCAATGTCACGAACTTTGAGGGACTGATATTCTGGCCACTCACTGGTACGCAAACAGCGGCCATTCCTGCCACGTTCGCGAGCGGCACCGTCACAGCTGGCATCGACAATGCCACCGGTGGCCGCGTCATCGACGTGTCGACTTGGACGCAGAGTTTCAAAGTCACCTACAATGCTTCGACTTCGTCTGTAACGATTCACGGTGGCTCGGCGCACGACACGTTGCGCGGCGGCTCGGGTGCGGACAGTTTGAATGGCGGCGCCAGCTATGACGACCTGCGTCCGGGCGCAGGCAACGACACAATTGTGACGGGGTTGGGCGACGACACTGTCAGCTACGCATCCGCAGCCGACGCAAACTTCGACACCATCACCGACCTCAGCGCGGGCGACAAGATCGAGATCACGGGCGCGAACTTTGTGAACGGCTTCAGCGCCGTGACTGGCACTGCCAGCGCTGGCTACGCCGGCAAAGCCTGGCTCAGTGCCGATGGCCTAACCCTCTACGGTGACGTCAACAACAACGGCAGCTCGGATTTCGAAATCACGCTCGGCGCGGTAATGACGCCAGCGCAGTTCACGGCGACGGGCACGACGATCAGCGTAGTGACGCCGCCAAGCCTCGCGTTCACCGCCGGGCCCGACACGCTTGGGCCGTTCACGGCCGCGTCCGAGGTGATGACGCTCAGCAACCCCGCGCATCTGCAGGCGGGGGACACGGTTGCGGCGACCAAAGGCGATTCAGCGGCCAACGGCGATGTTATCGAGCTGACAGGCACTGGCCTCAGCTACTCGTTCTTGGGTGCGACATACCCGAACATCACCGGCATTGAGACGATCCGCACAGTCACCGGTGGCCAGTTCACCATCGTGGCCGATACGGCGTTTCTTGCGAACAACTACAATCTTGGCAACACGCTCACCATCGCAGCCGCCACAGCAGCTGGGCACAACCACCACATCACGCTTAGCGGTGCTGAGGTGGCTGGCAAGCACTTCACTGTGCAGCTGCCTGGCATTTCATCGAGCACACATGACACGGTGATCGGGTCCGATGGGCGTGACTATGTGGTGATGGGTGGGCTTGGGAATGATTCCGTCAGCCTTGGCCTCGGCAATGACACGGTTGAGACCCAAGCGGCGTCGATCCCAACCCAGGACGACACGATTTGGGGCGGTGGTGGCACCGACACCTGGCAGCTGAACGGCGGCGGCACCTACAACACCGCCAATCTTAACATGACTGGGTTCGAGCGGATCGTCGTCGATAGCAATGGCGCCAACCTGATCAACCTCAGCCTGCACGACGGGTTTGTTGCCTCCGCAGGCGGAACGGTGGAGCTTCAGGTTGGTGGCGGCATCTCTGCGGTGCCGGTCACGGTGAACGCAGGCGCACTGACGGGTGCCAACCGATTGGTCATGACCGGGATATCGCCGGTGCGGGTGAGCCTCACCGGCGGGGCGGGCGACGATGTTCTGTATGGCCGGAACCAGGATGGCGACAGACTGAACGGCGGAGCCGGCAACGATAAGCTCTATCCGGGCCTGAACGGTACAGGCGACTTCGTCACCCTGGGTGGCGGCGCCGACACCGTGTTCGGCTCCATCACCGAGCTCAACAACCTCACCATCAACGACTTCGGCACCGGTGATGTGATTTCGCTCAGCTCCGGCACGCTGACCAGCGTGATGAGTGCTGCCGGCAATGGCACCGTTATGGATGGCCAATCCGTCCAGGTCGATACCGGCGGCGGCAAACTCTATGTGCGAACCAGCTCTGGTGTTGGTGGCCCGGATGGCATGATCAATCTCACGGGCGGCGGCTATCAGCCGATCACGTTCGCTGTCTCCGGCGGCATGATCAGCTTTCAGAGCGGGGGTGGCACCACCTTCACGGCCGGTGTTGAAACGCTGAACGGCACGGCCACAAACGATACCTTCACGACCACGGCCGCGAACCTGCAAACGGGCGACTCGATCAATGGCGCTGGCGGCAACGACACCCTGGCACTCAGCGGTGCCGGCACGTTCAATCTCAGCGGCGTGCTCGGCCTCGCCTCGGTCAACCGGATCACTGGTGCCGCTGTCGGCCAGTCGGTCATTCTGCCAACCACAGTCGACACCAAGCTGCTGCTGGGCGACGGCAATGATTTCGTCACGGTCAGCGGCGGCGCCCACACGGTGTTCGGCGGGGCGGGCACGGATCAGGTGTCGGTCTCTGGCGGATCGGCCGTGGTGGTCTCGTCCGGCGTGCTGGAAACCGGCATGATGATGGTGACGCTCTCCGGTGCTGCCGCAGCAACCGTGTTCGCCGAGGGCGACACGATCCAAGGCAGCACCACCGGTGCGGTCACCGTGGTGGCGAACACCGGCATGCCAGGCTCCCACGTCAAAATGCCATCGACCTCCGGGCCGGTC
>JAAFHH010000031.1:0-7850 GCA_013297545.1 Alphaproteobacteria bacterium | reverse complement strand
CTTCACCAACGGGTTCTCGACCGCGACCACGGGCTCCGGCGCGGACAAGCTCTATGGCGGCGCTGGCTTCCAGCGCCTCGACAGCGGCGGCGGCAATGACACGCTGATCGGCGATGCGGGCAACGACGTGCTGCTTGGCGGGGCTGGCAATGATGTGTTGGTCGGTGGCGCCGATATTGACGTGCTGATTGCCGGCACGGGCGCTGACACGCTGTTTGGTGACGGCGGGCGTGATGTGTTCGCGGTCGGCACGATGGACATGGATGTGATCGCGGATTTTGTCAGCGGCACCGACCGGGTGAACCTCAGCGCCTTTAGCATCACGAGTTTCACCCAGTTCGAAACCGATTTCTTGGCGACCCAGCGCTCCAATGGCTGGACCTACACGCTGAAGTCCGACCCCGCTGTCGGCTTCGATCTCATCTCCACGACCAAACTGACCGCCAGCGACTTTATCTTCGGCGAGATCCAAATCGGCCTGCCGATCGCGACCAACGACACGCTGACCGGTGGCGGGCTCGACGATTTGCTGATGGGCCTTGGCGGCAATGATTCCCTTAATGGCGGAGCGGGTCCGGATACGCTGCTCGGCGGCGTCGGTGCCGATACGCTCGACGGCGATAGCGGTGCTGACGTGTTCTGGTTTGGCCCTGGGGAAAGCCGCGCGGTCGCGGGCGCGCAGACGACGATCATGAACATCGATGTCCCTGGCGGCGATCGGGTGCGGCTGGCGGCCAATGCGGTCACGGGGCTGACCCTGACCAGCACGACTGTGTTCACCATCGAAGCGACCGACGGCTTCTCTGACACGCTAGCCGACGTCCTGTTCCGGCTCGGCAGCACGACGGCGTCCACCAGCAGCGCTGTCGTGGTGGGCACGGTGCATGTCACCAGCGGTATCCTCAGCGGCAACCGATATGCGTTGATCAACGATGGTACAGGTGGTGCGCAGTCAACCGACCTGCTGATCCGATTGGTCGGCACCAACATCACCAGCGGCACCGCGTTTACGGTTGGGGATTTCGTCTAGCGCCGCATCGGGGTGGGCAAGGCCCACCCCGTCCCTTGGCTACCGATCCGCGGCTGGCGGAATAACCGGCGCACTGCGCGGACCACGGCCGGGGTGGCCTGGTCCCATGCGCCCGCGCTGTTCCAGCAGGCGCTGCTGCTGTTCCAGCGGCAGTTCGGCGAAGCGCTGACGCAGGCGCTCTTGCATTTGCGCCCGTTCTTCCGGCGTGGCGTTCGGGTTCATGCCGGGACCAAAGCCCGGGCCGCGACGCTCGGCGCGCATGCGCTCTTGCATCTGGGCACGCTCTTCAGGGGTCGCGTTCTGGAACCGCTGGCGCTGCTCTTGGCGCTGACGTTCCATCTCCGCGCGTTGTTCGGGCGTTGCGTTGTGCCACTGCTCGTGGCGCTCGGCGCGGCTGGCCGGTGGGGTCGTGGTTGGCTGGGCGAGGGCGGGAGCGGCACACGCGATCAGCGCGGTTGCGATCATGGCCTGTTTCAACATCAGGGTTGCTCCTGGTTGGGGTGCGATACTCCAGTGTACGCACTCAGATGCCCCGCCATCCCCGTCAGTGTACGGCGAGCGAGTGCGCTCGCGGCATCGCGGCCAACAGGTGGGTGGCCGCGCGCTCATCAGCGAAGGGCTCAAACACCGGGTTGAGCACGCGTTCGGGCAGCTCGATGCCAGCCAGGTGGAGAGCATGCGCGATATCATGCAGCGGGCCGATGGTCAGGCGGGCGACGGCTGGTGCGAGGCCGGCCGCCATCAGCCGTACTGCGTGGGACCCGCGATCGGCCTGGACATGCTGGATCGCCGCCAGCAAGCGCTGCTCATCGGGGGTGATGGTCAGACACGAGGTTGCCCCGAAGCCGAGAGCGCGCGTGGCGCCCAGGGTGAACAGCCGGGCAAGCGCGCTGATCGGGCCGACACAATCGCCGATGCCATGGCAGTCGAGCGTATCGAAGACATGGCGACAATGGTGTCGGTCCTGCGCCGCCAGCTGCACCAGGGCGCGGGTCGCCCACAGCAGCCAGCGCTCTGGCACGGACAGGTCCGCAACCCGGGTGGGCATTGGTTCAGCGAAAGTGAAGGTAACCGGCATCGGTGGCTCCCGGACCAAGGGGACACCCCGCCGAGAGGGCAGCGGGGTGTCACGGGTGGCATTGTTGCGAAACGTTCGCAACAATGCGTCTGGGGTACCAGCCTCCTACCACGAGCGTCAAGACAAATGCGACTAAGTCGCATTTGCGTATTGATCCTGCATTGACAGCAGCTGCCACACCGGTTGACCTAAGCCCCTCACCAGCGCCCGAGGCCATGATGCAAGCGTCGCGTATCCGCACCGACATCGACTTTTCAGCTGACGGCAAACAGGTCAGCTGGGCGCACCTGCCGCACTCCGTGCACGAAAGCGCTTATGGCGTGATCGCGATGCCGATCGCCTGCATCAAGAACGGCGATGGCCCGACCATCTTGTTCATGGCCGGCAACCACGGCGACGAATACGAAGGCCAGGTGGCGCTGACCAAGCTGATCCGCCGGTTGGAGCCGGGCCACATCAAGGGCCGGGTGATCGTGCTGCCAACCGCCAACTTCCCCGCCGCGATGGCTGGCAAGCGCACCTCGCCGATCGACCAGGGCAACTTGAACCGGATGTTCCCGGGCGATCCGAACGGTACGCCCACCCCAGCCATCGCGCATTGGATTGAAAGCGTGCTGTTCGAGCTGGCGGACGTGATCTGTGATCTGCACTCCGGCGGCTCATCGCTGGATTACCTGCCGGTGTGCATGACCAAGCGCCAGGTCGACCCAGAGATGACGCGCCAAGCCATCGCCGCCGTGCAGGCGTTCGGCGCGCACTATGCGGTGCTGATGGATGTGGTGGGGGAGGATCGCACCAGCTTCTCCGCCGGGGTGCGCTCACGCCCGCGCATCGTCATCGGCACCGAAATGGCCGGCAAGGGCACGGTGGGCATCGAGGCGCTGCGCATCGCAGAAGACGGCGTGCAGCGGATGCTGCAGCACTTCGGCCTCTGGCAAGGCGCGCCCTTGGTCGCGATGCCGACGACCTTGCCGACGGTGCTGGAGGTCAAGGGCCTCGCCCACTACGTCTACGCGCCGGATGCCGGGCTGTTCGAGCCGTTCGTCGACCTCGGCGACCGGGTGGTTGCGGGCCAACCAGCGGGCCAAGTGCACTTCGTCGACGACCCGATGCGGCCAGCGACGGTGTCGTACTTCAACGGCTCTGGCCTGGTGGTGTGCAAGCGCCTGCCCGGCCGCGTGGTGCGCGGCGATTGCGTGTTCCACCTGGCCGACGAGTTAGCCGCGTAACGTCGCCCCCGTCGCAGTCGTCACCTGCTCGACGATCTTTTTCGCAACCGCGTCGATTTCCACATCGGTCAGCGTGCGGTCGAACGCTTGCAGCTCGACCGTCAGCGCCAGCGACCGCATGCCATCGGGCACGCCCTTGCCGGCGTAGACGTCGAAGATCTCCGCACGCGTGATCAGCGTCTTCTCGGCCTTGAGGGCGGCTGCGACCAGGCGCTGGGCGTCGACGGTGCTGGCCACCAGGAACGCGAAATCGCGCCGGACGGCTTGGAAGGCGGACGGCTTCAGCAGCGGGCGCGCCTTGGTCTTTGCCTTCACGGCCGGCAGGGCGCCCAAGAACACCTCCGCAATCGCTGGCGCGGCGTCGAGGTCGAGGGCTTTCAAGAGCTCCGGGTGCAATTCGCCGAACCGCGCAACCACGGTTTTCGGTCCAAGCTTCAGCACGCCGGAGCGGCCGGGGTGGTACCAGCCCGGAGCTTCCCGTGCGACGTCGAGCTTATCGGTCGGCACGCCCAGCTGCGCCAACAGGGCGAGCACATCGGCCTTCACGGTGTAGCTGTCTGGCACCACGCCACCACCCTGCCAGTGGCGATCGGTAGCACCCGCGCGCAGGATGGTCGCGACCATTTCCTGCCCATCGGGGGCGACTGAACGATACACCGGGCCGACCTCGAACAAGGCGACGCGATCCACACCACGATCATGGTTGCGCTGGGCCGCCATGGCGAGGTTGGCGAGGATCGTCGGCCGCATCTGATCGAGATCGCTCGCGATCGGATTGGCGAGGGTGAGCGCGTCCTCCCCGCCGCCGAAGCGCTGGGCCAAGTCTTTGCGCATGAACGACCAGGTAACCGCTTCGGTCAGGCCGCGGCCGGCGAGCAAGCGACGGCTCAACTGCACCCGGCGCTGGCTGGGCGTGAGCGCTGATGTGGATAGCGTGGCGACCCGCGGCATCGGCGTCACCGGGATCTGATCGAAACCGCGGATACGCAAGACTTCTTCAACGAGATCCGCTTCGCCCTCAACGTCCGGGCGCCAGGACGGCGGTTGCCAGCCCGTGCTGGTCGCAATGAAGCCGAGGCTGGTAAGTATCTTAGACGCATCAGCCTCGCTGACGGCGACACCACCCAAGCCTGCCACCCGGTCCGGACGCAGCGTGATCGTACGGGTGGTATCCGGCACTGCACCGAACACCGCGACCTCGGACGCCGCACCGCCGCAGATCTCCAGGATCAGGCGGGTGGCGATCTCGATCCCGGTTTGCGTGAACGCTGGATCAATGCCGCGTTCGAACCGGTGGCGGGCGTCCGAATGGATGCCGAGGGTGCGGCCGGTGCGGGCAACCCGGATTGGGGCGAAGTAGGCGGCTTCAATGAACACATCGGTGGTCGCGAGATCACAGCCCGTGCTCTCCCCACCGATCACGCCCGCAAGGCTGATGATGCCGCGATCATCGCTGATCGCGGTCATGCCGGCTTCGGTCGTATAGTCCTTGGCGTTCAGTGCGGTGAACGTCTCGCCGCCAGGGCTTGGGTAGACCCGCAGATTGCCCTGGAGCTTGCCGGCATCGAACACGTGCAAGGGGCGGTTGACGTCGTAGGTGAGGTAATTGGTGATGTCGACCAGCGCTGAAATCGGGCGCAAGCCAATCGACTGCAGGCGCTGCTGCAACCACGCCGGGCTCGGGCGGTTGGTGACACCGCGCACCAGCCGGCCGATGAACACCGGGTTGGTCGGGTCTTGCAGATCGACCGTGATCGGGCACGCGAACTCGGCCGGCACCGGGGTGGTATCGAGCGGCTTCAAGGTGCCAAGGCCCGCAGCGGCGAGATCGCGCGCGACCCCGCGGATGCCCAAGCAATCCGGCCGGTTCGGCGTGACCGCGATTTCGATCATCGGGTCATCAAGCCCAGCCCAGGTGGCGTAGACCGCCCCCACCGGCGCATCATCGCTGAGATCGATGATGCCATCGTGATCGTCGGAGATCATCAGTTCGGAGGCGGAGCACAACATGCCCTCGCTCGCCTCGCCGCGGATCTGGCCGACTTTCAGCACCGTGCCGTCACGCGGGATGGTCATGCCGGGGCGCGCGAGCACGCTTTTCATGCCGGTGCGCGCATTGGGTGCGCCGCAGACCACTTGGATCTGCTCCGTGCCGGTATCGACCACGCAGACCCGCAAGCGGTCCGCATTCGGGTGTTGGCGGGCTTCAACCACCGAGGCGATCACGAAGGGGGCGAGTTCCGCAGAGCGATCGACCACTGCTTCCACCTCAAGACCAACCGCGGTCAAGGTGGTGACGATCGTGCTGAGATCGGCACGGGTATCCAGGTGCTGCTTCAGCCAGGAGAGCGTGAACTTCATCGGGCGACCCGTCCTGTCGTGCCGGTGACCAGGGAGGGGATGTCGAACGCGGAGAAGCCGTAGTGGCCAAGCCAACGCAGATCGGCATCGAAGAAGGTGCGCAGATCCGGAATGCCGTACTTCAGCATCGCGATCCGTTCGATCCCCATGCCAAAGGCGAAGCCTTGGTAGACCTGCGGATCAAGCCCGCAGTTGCGGATCACATTCGGGTGCACCATGCCGCAGCCGAGGATTTCGAGCCAATCATCGCCCTCCCCCAGCTTCAACTCCCCACCCTTGCGCGAGCAGCCGATGTCAACCTCGGCCGACGGCTCCGTGAACGGAAAGAAGGACGGGCGAAAGCGCACCGGCACCTGGTCGAGTTCGAAGAACGCCTTCACGAATTCGATCAGACAGCCTTTGAGGTGGCCCATGTGGGTCGCCTCGTCGATCACCAGGCCTTCGACCTGGTGGAACATCGGCGTGTGGGTCTGGTCGCTGTCGGACCGGAAGGTGCGGCCCGGGATGATCACCCGGATCGGCGGCTTCGCACTCATCATGGTGCGGATCTGCACCGGCGAGGTGTGGGTGCGCAGCACCGGCCGCTCGCCCGCCTCGTTCGGGTTCAAGTAGAACGTGTCGTGCATTTCCCGCGCCGGATGGCCGGGCGGGAAGTTGAGCGCGGTGAAGTTATGGAAATCGTCTTCGATGTCCGGCCCTTCGGCGAGGCTGAAGCCCATTTCGCCAAAGATCTCGATGATTTCATCGATGGTCTGGCTGATCGGATGCAGGCGGCCAACCGCGATTGCAGGCGCCGGCAAGGTGAGATCGATCGTCTCAGCGCTGAGCTTGGCGGCCAGCGCCTCGCCTTCCAGCACGATCTTGCGGGCATCAAGGGCTGCGACCACTTGGTCGCGCGCGGCGTTGATCACCGCACCGGCGGCTTTGCGCTCCTCGGGGGCGAGGGTGCCGAGCACCTTCATCGCCTCGCTGATCGTGCCCTTCTTGCCAAGGGCAGCCACACGGGCGGCGTCCAATGCTGCAAGGTCAGCGGCAGACGCGACGGCGGACAGCGCCGCAGTCACGATCTGGTCGAGATCGGGGGAGGCAACGCTATCGGACATCGGGGCAGCCTGAAGCGGAAGGTGGGTGTGTCGCCACACCCCTGCTGGCATCACCAGCAGGGGTAGACGACAAGGGTACTACGCCAGCGCCTGGCGGGCGGTCTGGACCAGCGAGGCAAAGCCCGACGCATCGCGCACGGCGATGTCGGCCAGCATCTTGCGGTCAACTTCGACATGTGCCCGCTTCAGCCCGTTCATGAACTGGCTGTAGGTCATGCCGTGTTCGCGGGTCCCGGCGTTGATGCGCTGGATCCACAGGGCGCGGAACGTGCGCTTCTTGGCGCGACGGTCACGGAACGCATACCGCAGGGCCTTTTCGACCTTCTGCAGCGCGATGCGATAGTTGGTGGAATTGCGACCCCGGTAGCCTTTGGCAAGGCGCAGGATCTTCTTGTGGCGGGCGTGCGAGGTGACGCCGCGTTTGACGCGTGCCATGTATCCGTGCTCCTAGCGGGCGTAAGGCATGTAGGTGAGCACGAGACCGACGTCCCGATCGCTCATCATTTGGGTGCCGCGGGCGTTGCGGCGCATGCGGTTGGTCTTGTTGCGCATGCGGTGGCGCTTGTGCGCCGCGCCGAACTTGATGCCGCCGGAAGCCGTCACCTTGAAGCGCTTCTTGGTGCCGCTCTTGGTTTTCATCTTGGGCATTTCGGGTTCCTTCTTGGTCTTAAGGTCGTCAGATCAAACCGGCCGGGCAGCCCATTTCGCCCGGACGCGGGGGCGCGATCCGAAGGGAGGCGGACAGTAGCGATGCTCCCGCAGCGATGCAAGAGCCGCGTTAGGGTTTGGGGTCGATCTTGTGCGCGGCCAGGCGCTGGTCCGCCAGGCGCTGCTCGGCGTCTGTGACCGCGCGTTCCGCCTTGGTGCGCCCGAACGCGATGCGGTTGGCGGCAGCAGTGGCTTCTGCTTCCTCGCGGGCCTTCGCCTTGCGGGCGCGGCGCAGGTTGATAATCTCGGCCATGAGAGAAGGCTAATGAAAGTGCTCCTAACCGGTCAACTGTGTTCATCCTCCACAATAATGAGGCCCCTCCCCCCGCAAGCGGGGGGAG
>JAAFHH010000307.1 GCA_013297545.1 Alphaproteobacteria bacterium | reverse complement strand
GGGGGCGCGCGATGCGTTCGATCAGGCGAAGGCAGCACTGACCTCCGTTGGTCTTGGGCACCGGCTCGACCACTACCCAGACCAACTCTCCGGCGGCGAACAGCAGCGCACGGCCCTTGCCCGCGCGTTCGTGGGCGAGCCGAAGCTGCTGCTGGCGGACGAACCCACGGGGAACCTTGATGGCGTCACCGGCAAGCAGATCGTTGATCTGATGTTCGGCCTCTCGCGCCGCCACGGCACCACGGTGCTGCTGATCACCCACGACCTCGACCTCGCGCGCAAGTGCGGCCGGGTTGTGCGGATTGCTGATGGTCTGATCGCCAGCGACGAGTTGAGCACGGCGGAGGCCGCCTGATGTTGGCACTTGCGATCCGCTTCGCCCGGCGCGAGCTGCGCGGCGGGATCAAGGGGTTCCGTGTCTTCCTCGCCTGTCTTGCGATCGGGGTTGGTGCGATTGCAGCGGTCGGCTCGGTAGCCGAAGCCGTGCGCGCGGGTCTGGCCCGCGATGCGCGCTCGATCCTTGGCGGCGACGTCGCACTCAGGATCATCCACCGCCCGGCCAGTGCCGAGCAGTTGGCCTACCTCGCGCGCTACGGCACGGTGTCCGAAACCGCCGAGCTGCGCGCGATGGCGCGATTGGATACGCGGCGCGTGTTGGTGGAACTGAAAGCCGTCGACCAAGCCTACCCGCTGTTCGGCCGGGTCGAGATTGAAGGCGGGGCGAACGTTCAAGACCTGCTCACCGCGCGCGCTGGCGTGCCGGGTGCGGTGATTGAAACCGCGCTTGGCGTGCGGCTCGCCGCCAAGATCGGCGACCGCGTTCAAGTCGGTGACCTCGCGTTTGAAATCCGCGGCATCGTGCTGCGCGAACCGGATCGCGGCGTCAGCGCGATCGATTTCGGCCCGCGCCTGCTAATCGCATCCGCCCAATTGCCGGCGACCAACCTGGTGTTGCCGGGGTCCTTGATCGAATACCACTACAAGATCCGCCTGCCCGACGGCGAGGATTCAGCGAATTTTGCCCGCCAGATCCGCCGCGATTGGCCCGAAGCGCCGTGGCGGGTGCGCGATCTCAACCAATCCTCCCCGGGGGCCGAGCGGTTTGTGGCCCAGATCAGCCTGTTCTTGATCCTGGTGGGTCTGACGACCCTGCTGGTCGGCGGTGTCGGGGTTGGCAATGCGGTGCGCGGCTACCTCGATGGCAAAGCCGTCACCATCGCGACCTTGAAGGGGATCGGCGCGCCCGGCGGCGTGGTGTTCGCAACCTACTTCGTGCTGGTGATGGTGCTGTCCATCGTCGGCATTGCGGGCGGACTGGTGCTGGGCGCACTCGCGCCGCTCGCAATCGACCGGTTCGCGTCTGACATGATCCCAGTGCCGCTGGCGGCGGGGATTTACTGGCAACCGCTCGCACTCGCAGCCCTGTTCGGGGTGCTAACGGCAACAGCGTTTTCGATCTGGCCGCTCGGCCGGGCGCGCGACGTGCCGGCGGCCAGCCTGTTCCGCGATGTCGTGCAGCCGGCCGGCCGCTGGCCGCGCTGGCCCTATCTGGTCGCGACCGTGGCGGCGGTTGGTGCGCTCTCCATCCTCGCGGTCTTCGCGCAGCCGGTCCAAGCGCGCCCCTTAGCGGCTGGGTTTGTCGGTGCAGCTGCGGCGGCGTTCGTGCTGTTCCGCCTCGCCGCCATGGCGATCATGGCGGGTGCCAAAGCCCTGCCGAGGCCGCGCAACCCACGCCTGCGCTTGGCACTCGCGAACCTGCACCGGCCGGGGGCTGCGACGCCGCACGTGGTGCTGTCGCTTGGCCTTGGTCTGACCGTGCTCGTCACCGTGGCGCTGATCGAGGGCAACCTCAACCGCCAGATCACCTCGCGCATCCCTGGCCTGGCACCCTCCTTCTTCTTCATCGATCTGCAGTCGGACCAAGTGACGGAGTTCGATCGGATCGTGCGCGCCAGCCCCGGTGTGACGCGGCTGGAGCGCGTGCCGTCGCTCCGCGGCCGGATCATCCGCATCAACGGCACGCTGGTGTCGGAGGCGAAGATCGCGCCTGAAGTCGCCTGGGCGGTCGACAATGACCGCGGCCTGACCTACGCCGCAGCCCAGCCGCCCGATGCCCGAGTGGTTGCGGGCTCCTGGTGGGCGGAAGACTACCGCGGCCCGCCGCAGATTTCCTTCGATGCCCGCATTGCCCGCGGCATGGGGATTGGCGTCGGTGACACGCTGACGATCAACGTGCTCGGCCGCGACGTGACAGCGACGATCGCCAACCTGCGCGAGATCGATTTCACGACGCTCGGCATCAACTTCACGATCATCTTTGCCCCCGGCTTGCTGGAGCGCGCCCCGCACACCCACCTCGCCGTCGCCTATGTCGACGGTGACGGCAATGAAGTGCAGCTGCTGCAGCGCGTGACCGATGCGTTCCAGAACGTCTCTGCCATTCGGGTCAAGGACGCGCTCGAAACCGTGGCCGGTGTCGTCGCCGGTATCGGGGCGGCGGGCCGCGTGGTGGCGGCGATCACCTTGCTCGCTGGCACATTTGTTTTGATCGGTGCTCTTGTGGCGGGCCATCGACGGCGCGTGCGCGATGCCGTCGTGCTGAAAGTGCTGGGGGCGACCCGGCGCGATGTGCTGACGGCCTATCTGATCGAATACGGTCTGCTGGGTCTGGCGACCGCTGCCATCGCCTCCGTGCTGGGGGCGATCGGCGGCTGGCTGGTCGTCACCACGATCATGCGCGCAGACTTCGTGTTGCTGCCCGGCACGATTGCCGTGACGGCGACGGCGTGTGCGGCACTCACCATCGTGCTCGGTCTCGTCGGCACCTGGCGGGCGCTTGGCCAGAAGGCGGCGACAGTGCTGCGCGTCGCCTAGTGAGTGCGGAGCGCTTCGCGGCCTACCTCGCCGCTGCCGCCACACCGGCTCTGCACATCGGCTGCGGCCAGGTGATCTTGGACGGTTGGCTCAACATCGACCTTGCGGCAGCGCACGAGAGCGTGGTGGTGCACGACGCCACCACGCCGCTGCCCTGCCCGGACAGCGTGTTCCGCGCCGTGTTCAGCGAACATTTTTTGGAGCATCTGACCCTGCCGGACGGCGTGCAGCTGTTGCGCGAATGCCACCGCGTGCTGCAGCCCGGTGGCCGCATCCGCATCGCGACGCCAGACCTCGTGCACCTGGCGCGGCTGTTGGAAACCCCGCTGTCCAAAGAGGCCGCCGCTTACAGTGCCGCCTGCGCCAAGGCAGTCGGTCTGCCGCCCGCCGTTGCCCACCCGACCATCGCCTTCAACCTCGCCTTCTACAACCACGGCCACCGCTTCCTCTACGACGAGAGCCTGCTCCGGCGCGTGCTGCTGGAATGCGGCTTCGTACAGCCGGAACGGTGTGAGGTGGGTGTCTCTGCCGACTTGCTGCTCTACCGCCGTGAGCGCCACGGCGCGGTGATCGGCGATGAAGCGATGAACCTGTTCGAGACGATGGTGGTGGAGGCGGTGAAGCCAGCGTGAGCCGTCAGCGATAGGTTCGCAGGGAGTGGGTGCCGATATCGATCCAGAGTCGGCGTGCTGCCTTTTGCCGAGTGATCGCCCACTCGTGCTCGATGAGTGACATGGCAAAGGCAATGCGGCGTTCTGCCATGCCGGGGCGACAGGTCAGGGAAATCAGGTGCAAGTCACGAAATTCATCGTTGCTGACCTGCCGGCCGACCTGTTTCGCGATCCGGCGCATATCAGCGTCTATCGCGACCAATGCCGCGCCACGCTCTTTCGCGAAGCGGGCAACCCGCTCATCAGCTGCTCCGGCGACCAGAAACTCTCGATGATGGATCACCGCATGGCCGGATGCCCGGAATGGCTCTGCAACCCGGTGCGGCACGCTTTCGTCCAGCAGAACGGTGAGTATGCTGGCCGAAACACTCAAGCGGCGACCCTGTGATCTATCGCCGCCTGCACATCGGCTGCTGTGAGGGTTGGATATTGCTCCAAGATCGCATCGATCGAATAGCCGTCTTCCGCGAAAGACTGAATAACCCACACCGGGATACGTGTGCCCGCGATGACTGGCCGGTACTTGCCGCGCCGCTTGGTGTCGATCAGCCCAATCAACGACGGATCGCGCTCAAAGGACTTCTGCACGGCTGCGGCCACGTGCTGTTCGATCTCCTGCAGCGAGATCTCAAGGCGGCAGTTGTGTGCAGCACCGGTTGGCACACAGCCTGAACCGGTCGACATCGAGATTTTCGCGGGCTCGCACGCGCACAGTTTGGTCGTGGTCCAGGCATCCGGCGGCAGTGAGCCGAGCCTTTGCAACACGGGCTTGAGCGGGGCTAGCCGCGGCCCCAGTGCGCCGCGCAGCGCCTGCAAGACCCGCAAACGACAGATATCGTAGAAGGAGTAGAAGGCCTTCGTGCGTCCCGAACCCGCCTCATTCGCAACGCTCGGGCTCAGCACACCGCGGCGCGCCCAGTCGCTGAGCTGACGCCGGCTGGCGCCGCTTAAGCGAGCCGCCTCATCGGGCGTGAATACGCTTAAAGCCATGTGAGGATGGTCGAGGGCCATTCCCAATCGTGTGCACAGTCGGTCAGCTTGACAAGCAGAAAGCTGCGAGTTGGGGTCTCAGGGCTCCTTCGTCGGAGTTCCCACGATCGCCAGCTGCTACGCCGCCATGCGCCGCACCAAACCCTACCCCGAATTCGGTTCCCTCGCTGAGCTGCGCGAGATAAGCCGCGAGATTCTGCAGCCCTGTCCCTAG
>JAAFHH010000305.1 GCA_013297545.1 Alphaproteobacteria bacterium | reverse complement strand
TTAGAAAGTACATGTGTCGCTCGGTCAAGCAACCTCAGCCGCTGGTTCCCCCCTCCCGTCCTCCCCCTGCTTGCGGGGGGAGGGGCGATTTCTGTCGAGCAGGTCGCGACTTGCCACGGGATCTTTTCGTCATGCCACACGCCTCGTCGTAGTGTTGCATGCGCGCATCATCGATGGCCCCGACCTCATGCAGTGAGACAGCAATCTCATGGATAACACGGCGAAGGCTAGTCCTGCGCTTGCCGCTCATCTGGCCTGTCCTTCTGGTTCGCTTCGCCGGTCTCGATGTGGTCACCAGCGACAAGACATCGACGCGAAAAATCCGCCATCGTCACATCATCCACTGCGTTCATGCGATGCGCCGCCAGCATCATTTCGTGGATCGAGGCATGGAACTCACTTCGGTAGCGTTCAGACATCGATACCCCCTACCGCACCCGCGCCGCTTGGATCGCCTCCGCGAGGGCTGCTGCTTCGACGACGCCGGGGATCAGCCGCTGGCCGATCACGAAGGCCGGTGTGCCCCGGATATCCAGCGCGCGGGCGAGTTCGAGCGAGCGGCTGAGCTGCTGGTCAATCGCCGGATTGGTCATGTCGCGCTTGAGGCGCGCTTCATCGAGCCCGACCGAGCGCGCTTGGCGGAACAGTTCAGCTTCCGTTAGCTGGCCCGGCAGCGCCATCAACGCGCGGTGGAGCTCCGCCGCGCGGTTCTGGGTCTGCGCCGCCAGCACGGCGCGCGAGGCCTGCACGCTTTCTGGCCCCAAGATCGGCATCTGCTTGTGCACCACGCGCACGCGGCCGTCGGCCCGCACCGCCTGCTCGATCGGCGCTTGCGCGCGTTTGCAGAACGGGCAGCGGTAGTCGAAGAACTCGACGATCGTGACGTCGCCCGCGGGGTTGCCGGTGACGAGATCATCGCTGTCCCGCTCGAGCGCTGCGGTGCGCGAGGTCAGCGCTTCGCGCTGGCGTGCTTCGGCTTGGGCCTGCTCGCGCGCCTCCAGTGCCTGCAGGGCTTCCAAGATCAGCTGCGGTTCTTCGCGCAGGATATCGATCAGGATCTGGCGGATCTGGGCACGGTCGGGCTCCGTAGCCGGCCGCGGCTGGGCGGCGGCCGGCGCAATTGCGAGGACCACAACAGCAAACATCAGCATCAAAAAGCGCAGCATTAGCGGGTTTGCTCCCTCAAGGTACGGGCGACGGCGGAGACGTCTTGGGCGCGCAGCCAACCGGCTGAGCCTTCGGGAAGGGTGCGAATCGCCCGCTGTGACTGATCGATCGCATCGCCGAACCGCCCTTCCAGCACCGCTTGCTCGGCCAATGCTTGGGCGGCCAAGCCCGGCTGGCCATCGCGGCCATAGGCGATGGCGGTCAACCGCCACATGCGAGAATTCGCACTTTCGCTGCGCCTGGATTCGGTTAGCAGGGTCTGCGCCTCGCGCAGCTGGCGTGGGTCATTCAGTTCGATCAGCGCTTGGGCCAGATCAACGCGCACGAGATCCGCATCCGGCAGCAAGGCGAGCGCTTGGCGCAGCGGCGGGATGGCATCAGCGATCCGGCCGTTTTCAAACAGCATTTGGGCGCGCAGCTCGTGGAAATAGGGATCGCGCGGATACTCCCGCAACAAGCCGTCGATGACTGTCAACGCGGCGTTCAAGTCAGAGCCACGAAACAGCGCAATCGCCCGGGCGTAGCGCGCGTCCACCGAGGTGTCGGTCGCCGGCACGCGCAGCAAGGTCGTTTGCGGTGGCTCGATAAACGCCTGCAGCTTGGCGCGCATCCGCCGGTGTTGCACAACCCATTCCGGCGGCCCCAGCGCGTTCACAAAGCGCGAGCGCTGGGTGTGGTTGCGCAGCGCATCGACGCGGTCGCGCGACAACGGATGGGTGCGGACGTAGGGATCTTGGCGACCAGCAGCCAGAAACTCCTGGTTGCCTAAGATCTCCATGAACTCAAGCAAGCCGCGGCTGGAAATCCCCGCCGTATCAAGGAAGGCCAGGGCTGCCTGATCCGCCTGGTTTTCCTGCGCCCGGGTGAAGGACAGCAGCTGGTTGAGCCCGATATCACCCGTGCCGCGGCCACCACCGGCCCCTGGTAAGGCGCGCTGGGTCGGCACGTCGCTGCGCGACTGCTGGCCAGACGCCACCACCACCGCCGCGATCCCCAACACGGACGTCAGCAAGGAGACCAAGCGCGCCTGATCCAGCGCCTCGTTCAACCGCGCCAAGTGACCGCCAGCGATGTGACCGATTTCATGCGCCATCACGCCAACCACTTGGCCGGGGGATTGGGCGCGAATCAGCAAGCCGGTGTTGATAAAGACGTTCTGGCCACCCGCGACAAAGGCGTTGAGTGCCCGGTCATTGACCACGATGATGCGCACGGCCTGCGGGTCGAGCCCTGCCGCCAGCAACAGCGGCGAGGCGTAGCCACGCAGGATGCGTTCGATCTCGGTATCGCGGATCGTTGCGATGGAACGGTTTTGGGCCTGCACCCCCGATGCGGAGGTGACAGTGACCATGATCCCGACCAAAGCGGCGGCGAGCATGCGACGGAACAAGGAACCTCTCCCAGTGGGTCAGCCAAGTGGTATCGGCGCAAACGCAAGCCGTCAATCAATCGCCCGGGCAATGCCGCGGGTCCTGCTGGTCTCAATGCTGGCACTCACCGGCTGTTCCAGCGGCCCGCGGCCAACCATCGGGACGCAAGGGTTCATCGCCGGATTCCTGGGCGGAGTTGTGGCAGACGAACCGAACGCTGCGATCATCGGCCGCGATGTGCTGTCTGCCGGCGGCAGTGCTGCGGATGCGGCCGTCGCGATCGGTTTTGCCCAAGCCGTCACCCTACCCGCCAGCGCTGGTCTCGGCTCGGCTGGCGTGTGCTTGCTGTTCGATCCGGCGCAACGGCGTCTTGAGACGATCGATTTCTCGCCGAAGGCATCGAGCGGCGGGCGGCTTGGTGTGCCGGGCCTGGCGCGCGGGTTGGCCGTGCTGCATGCCCGCGGCGGTAAGCTGCGCTGGGAGGCGTTGCTTGGCCCGGCCGAACGGTTGGCACGCCTGGGCCAGCCCGTCAGCCGCGCGACTTTAGCCGACATCACGGCAGAGAACGGGCTGTCAGCCGTCGCGCCACCGTTTCGACCCCTGTTCGCCGGGCTCACGCTCGGCGAGCCGCTGATCCAACCAGACCTCGCCGTCACCTTGGCGCGGCTGCGCCAAGCTGGTGCTGGCGACCTCTACGTCGGCAGCCTCGCCCGCCAAGTCGCCGATGGGGTGGCGGCATTGCAGGGTGACCTAACTATAGATGATCTGCGCGCCTTCATCCCGCAGATCACAGCGCCGCTGCTGCTGCCGTTCGGCAACGAGGTGGTGGCGATGCCGGCCCCACCTGCCGGTGCCGGTGGGGCGATTGCCGCCCAGTACCTGCAGATCTTGCTCGCCGCCGGCTGGGCCGATGCGACGCCCGAGGCGCGCGCGCACCTCAACGTCGAGGCCTTGCGCCGCGCCCTCGGGGCGGAGCTCAGTCGCCGCGATGGTGAGGCGATCATCGACGCCGCGCGCACCCGGGCACTCGCCGCTGGCATCGACCGCGCCCGTGCCGGCGCAGTGGAGCCGCTCCAGCTGCCGGACGCAGCCACCATGCCGTCGGCCGGGTTCGTCGTGGTCGACAGCAACGGCGCCGCCGTCGCGTGCACCGTGACCATGGTTCGGCGCTTCGGCACGGGTATCCAAGCACCAGGAACGGGGGTGTTCATCGCCGCTGGACCGCAAGCAACCTCGGTCTCTCTGGCACCCCTCCTGCTGGTCAATACCCGCACCTACCGGTTCTTCGGCGCGTTTGCCGGCATGGAGGGGCGCGCGGCCGCTCCAGCGGCTGTGCTGGCCTTGCTCGGCTCGATCACGGAGGGGCGTACCCTCGAAGTGGTGCTCTCGCGCCCGCGCCTGTTCGCTGCGGGGGGACCGGTGGAGTTGGAACCAGAGGCAATCGACAGTGCCGCCGCGCTGGAAGACCGCGGCCACCAGCTGCAGCGCGTGCCCCAGCTCGGCCGTGTGCAGGCGCTGGTCTGTGCGACCGGTGTGCCGATCCGAGCACCGGTGTGTGATCTGCGCGCCGATCCGCGCTCGGCCGGTCTGGCAGTGGGCGCGCAATGAAGGTGTCGCGCCGCGGCGATGTCGCGCCGTTCATCGTGATGGACGTCATGCGCGCCGCAGCCGACCGCAAGGCGGCGGGCGGTGACGTGCTGCACCTTGAAGTCGGCCAACCCTCGACCTCCGCCCCAGCCGGGGTGCTGGCGGCCGCGCGTGCGGCCCTCGATCACGACGTGCTGGGCTACACGCTTGCCCTCGGCCTGCCCGCCTTGCGCCAGCGCATCGCCCAGCATTACCGCGATTGGTACGATGTCGCGGTGGACGCCGAGCAGGTGGCGATCACCATGGGCGCATCCGGCGCCTTCATCCTGGCCTTCCTCGCCGCCTTCGATGCGGGCGACCGGGTCGCCCTCGCCGCCCCTGGCTACCCCGCCTACCGCAACATCCTGACCGCCCTCGACATCGAGGTGGTGGAAGTCGCGGCCGGCGCCGCGACCGGCTTCCAGCCAACCCCCGCTCTCTTGGACCAGATTGCCGGCCGGATCGACGGCTTGATCGTCGCCTCGCCGGCCAACCCGACCGGCACGATGCTATCGGCGGCTGAGTACCAAGCGCTCGCCACCTGGTGCGACCAGCACAGCGTGCGCCTGATCTCGGACGAGATTTATCA
>JAAFHH010000306.1 GCA_013297545.1 Alphaproteobacteria bacterium | reverse complement strand
GGTGCGCTTTCCCTATGGTCAGACCCCGCAAGCGCCGGTGGAGCGCACCAGCCTGGACGGCCGCACGATCCTGGTGGTCGACGACAACGAGATCAACCGCACGGTGTTCCGCGGCCAGCTGAGTGCCGCGGGGGCGTCCTTAATCGAGGCGAGTGACGGCGCCTCAGCACTCGCCATGTTGGGTGGCATGCTCGCCAACGCGACCCTGCCGGATGCTGTCATCCTCGACCAGTCGATGCCGGGCCTGTCGGGCATGGAAGTGGCGCGCTGGATCCGCACGGTGCCGGGCCTCGCCGGGCTGAAGTTGCTGCTGGCATCCTCCCTCGGCACGCCGGGGCCAACGGGCGGCGAGCGGCTGGACGTGCATGTCGACTGCATGTTGGTAAAGCCGGTGCGCGCGCGCCTGCTGCTCGACAGCTTGGGCCGGCTGTTCGCGGGCCAGACCTGCGCCCCGATCGCCGCACCGCCGCCACCGGCGCCGCCGCCAGCAGAGGTGATCCACCGCGGCCACTTGCTGCTGGCCGAAGACAACGCGGTCAACCGCCAGCTCGCGACCACCATCCTGCGCCGCGCGGGCTTCACCTTCGATGTCGCCGAAGACGGGTTTGCCGCGGTCGCTAAGGCCGAGGGCGGCATCTATGACCTGATCCTGATGGACATCCAGATGCCGGGCATGGACGGGGTGGAAGCCACCCGCCTGATCCGCGCGATGGACGGGCCCATGGCCGCCGTGCCGATCATCGCGCTGACGGCCCATGCCATGTCCGGTGCCCGCGAAACCTATCTCGCCGCCGGTATGAACGACTACGTGACCAAGCCGTTTGACCGGGCCGAACTGTTGCGGGTGATCGCCGAACAGGTTGGCGAGACCCCGATGAGGCCGCAGCCCATGACCACCGTATCGATCCCAACCGATCCGCAAGCCTTCGATTTGCACATGCTGAAGGCGCTCTGGGACGCAATGCCGCCGGCCGACGCGCGCGATCTGGTGGCGATTACACTGGAAGAAATCGACCGGGTGCTGGCCGGCCTCGACAGCGGCGCGACGTTGCAGCTGAACGACGTCCACAACCTCGCCAGCACCGCCGGGGTGGTTGGCTTGATCCGCCTGTCCAACACCGCACGCTCGGTTGAAAACGCGATGCGCACCGGCGACGGCAGCAGTGCCAACGCCAGCACCCTGCTGGCGGTGAAAACCGCCGGGCGCCTCGACCTCGCCAAAGCGATGGAGACCTTGCCGTGACGCCCTCAGACCTCGACCAACGCCTGGCTGTCGCCGCCTCCTTGGCGCTGGCTGCCGGCGGCTACGCGCTCGAGCAGTTCCGCGACCCGGAGGCGCGCCAGCACAAGTTCAAAGGCCCGCAAGATTATCTGACCGCTGTCGACGGCGAAGTGGAACGGCGCATCCGTGCCGGGTTGGCTGAAAGCTTTCCCGACGACGCGGTGATCGGCGAGGAAGATGGCACTACAGGCGACGCGTCCCTTGGTGCCTGGGTGATCGACCCGATCGACGGCACCGCCAACTTCGCCCGCGGCCTCGCCCGCTGGTGCATCTCGATCGGCTATGTGCTGGGCCGGGATGCCGTGCTCGGCGTTGTGTACGACCCCGTGCACGACGAGCTGTTTCAAGCGCGCCGCGGCGGCGAGGCGACGCTCAACAGCAAACCCATTCGCGCTGCCAGCACGCCGGATACCAAACACGGCATCGTCGAACTCGGCTGGAACCCGCGGCTGGGCCTCGAAGAGCACGTCACCGACATGACCATGGTGATCGGCTGGGGCTCGGCGATCCGCCGCCTGGGCTCCGGCACGCTCGGCCTGACCGATGTCGCCTGCGGGCGCTCGGATGCCTACTACCAGCGCCACATCTGGTCCTGGGACGTGGCGGCGGGCCTCGCGATCTGCGAAGCGGCGGGTGCGTACATCAGCCCGTTTTTTGAGACCGATGGGCTGACCAAAGGCAATCAGGTGCTGGTGGCGGCACCGGGGCTGGCGCCCACCCTCAAGACGCTGCTTACGCTTGGACGGGCGGAACCAAAGGCCAGTCCATAGCCTCTGGTGCTGCGGCGAACAGGATGGCGATCTCGGGTAGGAAGCGCTGCTGGCGGCGCATCTCGGCGAAGACGGTGAGGTGGGGCGTTGCGAGCAAATCGTCGCGCAGGTAGTGCAGACGCTGCGTGGCGGCACCCCGGCGCTTTTCGCCCGCGTACCGGTCCAGCCGTGCTTGAAATCCGTTGAAGGCAGTTTCCCGGGATTCTGGCAGCGGCGAGCGGTTCAGTCCCAACAGATCAATCGAAAATTCCGCGCGTGCGCTGGTGATAGGATCAAGTGCGGGAAGTGGACCAAAGTTGAAGTAGCCGCGGAAGAAAGTGCCGTCGGGCTGGCGGCCGCCCAAGTCCAGCGTGACAAGGTCGAGCGGGTCTTCAGAGCGCAGATCGATCAGGGCGGATAGGGCAGGCGGTGGTGGGCCTGATGGCTCGGAGCGCTCGAAGCCGAGTGTCGCGATCTGACCGTCGATCACGAGGCCATATCGGCTTCCCTTGTACCGATTGCACGGCCCGCAGGAGAGCAAGTAGTTCTCCCACACGAATGTCTGACCCGGGAAAAAGCGCTTGGGGCGAATGTGTTCGATCTCATCGCCGTGGGTGTCTTCGCAATAAGCACAGCGGCTGTTGGCAAACGATAAGCCTTCCAGCGTTCGCCGTACGGTTTGGAATGCCGCCTTCTTCTCGGCCGATGACCAGCGCGCATCCCACGCCGTTTTGGCGCGTGCGACCTGCTTTGCAAAATCACCCTCGCCATCGACCAAACGTTGCAGTGTGTTCAGCACCATCCGTGCATCAGCCGCCAAGGGCCGCTCGGTCAGCCGCAGCATGTCTGACTACGCCGCCGAGAGATCCGCAGCGCGCGTCGGCATCGCGCGCCGGAGTTCTTCCATGACCACACGCTCTTCGTCGGTGATGGTGCCTTCCAGGGCTTTGCGGTTCAGGCGACCCAGCTTCTGCAGCAGCTCTTTGGACTTTTCGGACCGCGCCACGTCTTGGCCAAAAAACCCCGTGCCGTACGCGTCGAGAACCGAGCCATAGATCAAGCGCTTGAGCATGTCGCCCTCGATGCGCCCGCCGACTTCATCAGTTCCAGGCGTCGGCAACCGCCAGACGGAGGTGGCGTTCTGGCAGATGATCGGGCTGTGGGTGGTGACGATGAATTGCACCTGCGGGAAGCAGCGCGTGAACCAAGTGCCGATTTCGCGCTGCCAGGAGGGGTGCAGGTGGGCGTCAACTTCGTCGATGGCGACGACGCCGGGAAGGTTGACGCAGCCGTTGTTGAGATCTAGCGCCTCAATCACAGCAGCTGAGCCATGGGAGACAGCCATCAATCGCAAAATCTCAAAAATCATTGATAATACAGACCGATAACCGTCACTCATCTGCTCGACAGATACACGCTGACCAGAACCATCTTGAATGACGACGTCTCCAGAATTAACCTCAAAAACTTGAGATTGGTGAGGTAAAAGATTGGATGAATTCAAAAATTTGACAAGAGCACCCAAGAGCGCGCCCTCTACTTTACTTTCTTCCAGTTCTTTGATGCGCAACCCGCGCAACCACCGAAGGCCTTCTCTGAGTACAGCACCTTCATCAAACGCAGATAAGTGAGCCGCAAGGCGTGGAGAGACATCAAATAGAACATTAAGTGTCGGATCACCCCCCGAAAAGCGCCGGAATGGTCCAAAGGCGGCAGAAAACCAACCTTGTAGAATATCGAGAATATCTTGATCATTGCTGTTAATTATACGATCAAGTATAATATTCTGGCTTTTTTCTTTGTCGCCTATTCTATTTTTATTAAATTCAACACCGAATCGAAATCCCTCTCTATCGACGCCTAAATTCAAATGTGGATTGAATTTACTATGAAATACTTCGGCTGATACTTTTGATTCATCTGCATCGTGTCGTATCCATGTATTCCAGTTTTGACGCAATGCAGCAGCTTCTCGCGCCCCTACTAGCGCCAGCGCCAGCGACCGCACCACACTCGTCTTGCCGGAGCCATTCGACCCCAAAATCACATGCCATCCCGCCGCCTCTTCCGCTGAGACGCTGAATTCAAAGTGCTCGATCGAGCGAATATTCTGGATCGTCAGTTTGCGGACGTGCATGCCGAAGCTCGCTCCTTGTGCGCTGCGCTCAACATGCCGCAAACCGCAGCCGAGGGCGAGAGGTAGGTGCCGCCGCCGAGATCTCGAAGCTCAGGTCACCGGCGAGACCCTGCGCTTGCAGCGCAGTCTCAATCCGCGACCGTGCGGGTCGGCTGGATCAAGACCTCGGTCCGGATACCAAGTGCGCGGGACCGGGCGGATTGATCGCGTGGTGCTCGGCCTCATAGGCATCGATCAACGTCACCAAGACATCGAGCCGGTCGCCGTCCGGCGTGCCAATCTCCGCCCCCCACAAACGCGCGACCTCTGCCATGGCGACTTCATGATCCGCATCGGTGCGGATCGGCTTTAGGCCTGCTCTCATAGCCCCTCCTTACCGCCTGCCCCGCACCTGCCGGGCAATCATCACGAGATCCGGCGCCGCACCCGCGCTATGCGCTCCGAGCGGCCGGGCCACCGCCCAACATAGTCCTGTGACAGGAATACAGCACCGCACGGTACCCATGCAAATAGCAGCAGACCGACGCTCGCTCCAGCACCCCAGAACCCACACGCTGTATTGACATCGTAGGTACAGCACCCAA
>JAAFHH010000303.1:1555-4756 GCA_013297545.1 Alphaproteobacteria bacterium | reverse complement strand
TTGGTCGGCGGGGCGATGTTCCAGTTCGTCAATCCGAAGGCCTGGATCATGGCGCTGTCTGCGGTTGCCGCGTTCACCAAACCGGGTGAGGGCTATCTTGCCAGTGTCGCTTTGCTCGCCACGTTGTCGTTCATCGCCAACGTGCCGTCGATCGCGATCTGGGCCGGGTTTGGTGCCATGATCCGTCAGTTGCTGGATCGCCCGGACTTGCTGCGCCTGATCAATCGCTGCTTGGCGGTCGCGACCTTGCTGTGCGTGGTGTTGATCTGGCTCTAGCCCTTGCCCGGCCGCCCGTTTCGCGGCAACCCTGTCGCCAGGGGAGGCAAGCATGACCACAGTTGCATTTATCGGCCTGGGTAACATGGGGCGCCCGATGGCGCTCAATCTCGTGCGCGCGGGCATGAGCGTGGCGGGGCTCGACCGCGCACCTGCCGCGATGGCGGAGCTCGCGGCCGGCGGTGGTCGGGCAGCGGCAGATCTGGCCGACGCGTTGGCAGCAGCCGACGTCGTCGTCACCATGCTGCCGGCTGGCGCCCAAGTGCGCAGCGTCTACCTCGGTGCCGATGGCGTGATCGCGCGTGCCCGGCCCAACAGCCTGTTCATCGATTGCTCGACCATCGATGTCGACACCGCACGCGCGGTCGCCGCCGCGGCGGAGGCCGCTGGCCACGCGATGCTGGACGCGCCGGTGTCCGGCGGTACCGGCGGGGCAGCGGCCGGCACGCTCACGTTCATGGTTGGCGGCAGCGATGCGGCGGTGGAGCGTGCGCGCGCCATCCTGCAGGCGATGGGCAAGACCGTGGTGCACACGGGCGGGCCAGGTGCGGGCCAAGCGGCCAAGATCTGCAACAACATGCTGCTTGGCATTTCGATGATCGGCGTTGCGGAAGCATTCGCGCTTGCCGACCGCTTGGGCCTCGACCGGCAGAAACTGTTCGACGTGTCGTCGACCTCGTCTGGCCAGTGCTGGTCGCTGACGACCTACTGCCCGGTGCCTGGCCCGGTGCCGACTTCGCCTGCGAATCGCGGCTACGCCCCCGGATTTACCGCGGCGATGATGCTGAAGGATTTGGCCCTCGCGCAGAGTGCCGCCCTCTCCACTGGGGCGTCGACCCCGCTTGGAGCACTCGCCGCCCAGATCTACCAGCTGATGGCCAGTGCGGGTCAGGGCGAGCAAGACTTTTCCGCGGTGTTTGAGCTCTTGGCCAAGACAGGGGCCTCGCAACCGCAGCGCTAATCTGGCACAGTGCCCTGGAGCGGAATGGTTAACAGGGCGACTGTGCAGTGAAAGCAGCCTATCTCGACGCCATTGCCTTGGCGGAGCGGACCCACCGGCAGTTCTTGGATGTCATCGGTGCCGAACTGGCGCGCCTGGACATTGAAGACATCAATGCCGTGCAAGCGCTGATCCTGTTCAACATCGGCACCGATCACGTGGCGATGGGTGAACTGACGACCCGCGGCTACTACCTCGGCTCCAACGTTTCCTACAACGCCCGCAAGATGAGTGATGCGGGCTACTTGGAACAGGTGCGCACAGACCGGGACCGGCGCACGGTAAGGGTAAAGCTCACCGCCCAAGGCCTGGCACTGCACCAGCAGCTCGACCAGATGTTCGACCGCCATGTCGGCCTGCTCGAAGGCCAGCAGACTGAACAGAGCCTGATCGACAGCAACCGCTGCCTGGCGGAACTGGAAGGCTTCTGGGCGGGGCTGATGCGCCAGCCCGTCAGCCGGCGTTAGAGCCAGCCGCGCCGGCGGAAGTAGGCGATCGGCAGGGCGGCCGACAGCATCATCAGCCCCAGCGCCATCGGATAGCCAAACGTCCACTCCAATTCCGGCATGTGCGCGTAGTTCATGCCGTAGATCGACGCGACCAGGGTCGGCGGCATGAAGGTGACCGCCGCGATCGTGAAGATCTTGATGATGGTGTTCTGTTCGATCGAGATCAAGCCGAGCGTCGCATCCAGCAAGAAGTTGGTCTTGTGTGACAGAAAGCCGATTTGATCGTTCAGTGACTTCAAGTCGCGCGCGATCGTCTTCAAGTGCGGCTTGGTTTCCCGGTGCAGCCAGGGGGCGGCGACCGATGAAAAATACCCAACCGCCCGGCCCAAGCTGACGATGCTTTCGGACAGGTGGGAGAGCAACGTGCCGGCCCGACCGATCTGCTGCAGGGCTTCTTCCAATCGGTCGCCATCGCGCGCCCGGTCCGCTCGGTCGAACACCTCGCGGCCAACCGCGTCGATCTGGGCCGATGTCGTCTCCAGCACATCGGCGATCCGGTCGACGATCGCTTCCATCAAGGTCACGAACGCGATGTCGGAGGCGGCACACAAGTTCGGCGCCTTGGTCAACCGCTGGCCAAACGTCTCGAACGGGCGCGGATCGGTGTAACGCACGGTCACCAGCGCTGTGGGTGAGACGATGAAGGTGACGGCTGCGGCCACCGGGTGATCGGTTTCCGCCCGCGCCATCACAATCGCAGTCATGGCGAGCGCCTCGCCCTGCTGGCCGAGGCGGCTCGAGACTTCGATTTCCTGCATCTCGGCAAAGCTTGGCAGATCAAGCCCGGTCAGCTGCTCGACCTCCGCCACTTCGGCAGCCGACGGGCTGAGCAGGTCGTACCAAACCGCCAGCCGCCGGGTTGGCGGGTCGAGGGCATTGGCCGGCGCGTGGTGGATCGCGAGCATGGCGGGACTGTGCGGTGCGAACCAGCCCACGGGCAAGCGCCCCGTTCTTGCCATTGTCCGAGCCGAGGAGTAGCAGAGCGCTTACGACCTCTCGGAGACGACCCCCATGCGTGCGCTGACCGCGATCGCTACTGCCCTGGTGCTGACCAGTGCCGCCCACGCCCAGACCAATGTCACCCGTGATCCGGTGCAGATTGAACTGTGCTTGTGCCTGGAGCGCGCGATCAGTACCCGCGGCGGGGAGATGGAGCGGCGCAAGACCGCGTTCGAACGCCTGCAAGCCCAGATCGAAGCCCAGCGCCAGTCAACCGACCGGGATCGCGACAGTGTCGATGGCAGCAACGAAGCCGCCGTCAACGCGTTTCGCATCCGAGTCGAGACGATCCAGGAACAAGAAGACGAACTGTGGCAGACCTACCAGCCAGCCCTGGTGGAAGCAATCGCGGTCTATACGGAGCGGACCGAGATGTTCCAGCGCGAATGCATTGGCCGCAACATGGACCGCGATGTG
>JAAFHH010000303.1:0-1545 GCA_013297545.1 Alphaproteobacteria bacterium | reverse complement strand
CGCACGGATGCAGTGTGTGATCGATTGAACTCCACAAGCTCCGTTGTTCTGAGCCCACCACCGCGCTAGCGTTCCTGCTCCATCAGGAGGGGGACCAGCCATGCAGACCATGAGCCGTCGGGAGATGATCGCGTTTGGTGGCCTCGCCACCCTCGTTGGAGTAACCCCCTTGCGAGAGGCGTTGGCGCAAGGGCGCGACACCGTCACCATCGCGTTTCCGGCCGATGTGCCGACCTGGGATCCGAATGCGCGCACGAGCCCCGTGGGCCACGCGATCTACAAGTGCGTGTTTGATCAGCCGCTGGAACAAGCACCCGATCTTTCCCGCCAGCCCGGTGTGATCACGCGCTGGAACTGGACCAGCCCGACCACGCTCGACCTCGAGTTCCGCTCCGACGTGGTTTTCCACGATGGCACGCCGTTCACGGCGGCGGATTTCCGCTGGACGTTTCACGAGCGGCCGAAGGGCCCGGTGCGGCTCGACACCACCGGTCTCTGGCGCCGGGTGCAGGAAATCGACGTCGTAAGCCCCACCCGGGCGACCATGCGGTTCACCGAGCCGTTCCCGTCCGCGGTCAGCTGGCTGCACTTCCTCGCGAGCTTCATCGTGCCGAAGGCGTATATGGAGCGGGTCGGTCTCGAAGATTTCATCCGCCGGCCGGTTGGCTCTGGCCCCTACCGGCTGGTCGAATACCAGCAGGGCAGCCGCATCGTGCTGGAAGCGCATGATCGCTATTGGGGTGGGGCGCCCGCGTTCCGGCGCGTGGTGTTCGAAATCGCGCGCGATTTCTCGGCGCGCTCTGCGGCGATCGAGGCACGCCGGGTCGATGCCGCGGTGGAGCTGCCGGTGCGCGAGGCGACCCGGCTTGGCCAAGTGGCCGGCCTCTCCAGCCGGATCGAGGGCTTTACCGATATCTTCTTGCTGCAGATCTCCAACACCGGGCCGTTCCAGGATGAGCGGGTGCGGCTGGCCGCCCACCACGCGATCGACAAGGCGGCACTCAGCCGTGCGCTGTTCAATGGCTTGGCGCGGCCAATCGCCGTGCCCGCGGCGCACGGCACGGCTGGGTACCCGGAAGGCTTCGATTTTCCGCACAATCCGGCGCGGGCGGGCGAGTTGCTGCGGGCGGCTGGCTTCACACCGCAGAACCCGGCGCGGATCAAGTTCTTCACCACCAACGGTTCCTTCGTCGGTGACTTCGATATCTCGCGCGCGATCGATCAGATGTGGCGCCGGGTCGGCATCCAGGCCGAGCTTGAGACGATCGAGGTGACCCGCTACCAGGAGGCACTGCGCGCCAACGCGCTGCCGGAGGCGACGATCTACCGCTGGGGCAACTCGACGGGGGATCCGGAGATGTACACCGGGTATCTGCTCAACCCGTCCCTGCCGTTCGCCGCCTGGCGCTCGGCCGATATGGGCGAGCGGATCGGCCGGCTGTTCGTCGAAACCGACGAAGCCAAGCGCTTCGAAGGCTACCGCGAGCTCAACCGCTACGCGATCGAGAAGGGCTACTCGATCCCCTTGCTGCAAGGCGTGGTCGC
>JAAFHH010000304.1 GCA_013297545.1 Alphaproteobacteria bacterium | reverse complement strand
CCTGCGCCACCTTGGGGTGGAGGATCAGGGCCAGTTGATCGGCCTGATCACGCCGCGCCAGCTGCTCCGCCGGCGCGCGAGTGGGGCGTTCCAGCTGGCCGATCTGCTCGATGCCGCACCAGACGCGGCCCGTTTGCGGACAGCCCGCCACCAGTTGCCAGCGCTCGCCCGCGATCTGCGCACCGAGGATATGGCCGCCCTCGATGTTGCCGATCTCTTGGCGGAAACCCTGCGCGACACCACGCGCCGGGCAGCCGAACTGGTTGAACAAGACCTTGGCCCGCCGCCGGGTCCCTGGTGTGTGCTGATCCTCGGATCTGGCGGGCGGGGCGAAACGCTGCTCGGCGGCGATCAGGACAACGCGATCATCCATGGGCCAGGGGCTGCGATCACCGACTGGTGCGCGGCCGCGGGCGATCTGCTGGCCCGCCTGCTCGACCAAGCCGGCGTGCCGTTCTGCCAAGGCGGGGTGATGGCCTCTAACCCGGAGTGGCGCGGCGACCTCGCCACCTGGCAGCAGCGCATTGAGGGCTGGTGGCGTGCCAGCAGCGGGGCGGCCCTGCTCACCGTCGACATCTTCTACGACGCCGCCCCCGTGCACGGCGACCTCGCCCTCGGCGCTGCGCTCACGCAGTTCGCGGTGCAGGGCGCGGCCGAGCGGCCGATGTTCTTGCGCGCGCTCGCCCAGCACCTCGATGGGATTGGCACCAGCCTCGGCTGGTTTGGCGGCTTGCGCACGGACCACGGCCTGCTGGACTTAAAGCGCGGTGGCAGCTTCCCGATCGTCGCGGCCGCGCGCGCACTCAGCTTGCGCCACGCGATCCCAGCGACCAGCACGATCGCGCGACTGGACGCGCTGGTCGCTGGTGGCAGCCTGAGTGCTGGCGACGGGCAGCGGCTGGCCGAAGCACTTGAGGTGTTTTCCGGCCTGATCCTCGACCAACAGGTGGCCGATCTGAGTGCTGGCATGGAGGCCAGCACCAAGGTCGCGGTCGACGCCTTGAGCAGCCTGACCAAAGCCCGCTTGAAAGCGGCGTTGGCGCAAGTCGACCTGCTCACCAAAATGGTTGCGGCTGGGCTTGTGAACTAACCCGCAGGCGGGCTAGACCTAGCGACAGCATGCGCTGCCGGGCCGCTAGCATAACGGTTAATGCCAACCGCTCATAACGGTTTCGATGGGGGTTCAAATCCCTCGCGGCCCACCAGCTCAGCCACTCTCCCGCTCGATGATCTGGAAACCGAAGTCGCGGACGCGCGCCGCAGCGGCTGCATCGCGCCAGTCCGGATCAAAGAGGTGATCGGCCGCAGCCGCGCCAATCGCTTGGGTCGGTACCGCGATGGTGGTCAGTCGCGGGCACACCACCGCTGCGACATCTAGGTCACCGAACCCAACCACCGCCACATCTTCCGGCACTCGGCGCCCAAGCCGGGCGAGGCCGCCCAGCACGCCCACCGCCACCGTATCGGCCGAACACAGCACCGCATCGGCGTCACCCAGCTGGAGGGCTGCCGCACTGCCAACCGCGTAGGCTGAAGGCTCCGCAATCGCGACCAGGCGATCGGGCAGACCGGCGTGGGTGAGTGCGGCGCGCCAGCCCTGAATGCGTTGCGCTGCCCGGCCGAGCACGGGGGCCCGCACCGCGAACGCGATCCGCTGGCGACCGGCGGCGATCAAGCGCTCGGTCATCGCCTGGCAGGCGGCGGCGTGGGAGAAGCCGATGCAGATGCCGATCGGCGCCGGCACCAATTCCCACGCCTCGACCACCGGGATGTCGGCGCGTTCCAGCGCGCTGCGGCCGCTGGCGCCCATCAGATCGCCGCCGAACAGCACCAGTCCGCGCGGGCGGGCGGCCAGCATCGCGACCACCAAGCGGTCCCCGCGGGCGGGGTCGTAGAGGGTTTGGCCGATCGACAAGCTGGCACCGGCCACGTCCGCGCGCTCGACTAGGGCTGCGAGGCCGGCGGCGAAGTACGGTGCTTCCAAAGTCGGCACGATGGCGGCGATCGTGCGCCCGGCCCCGCGCGCGAGGTCGGCGGCGGATTGGTTCGGGATGTACCCGGTCGCCGCAATCGCAGCCTCAATGCGCGCAAGCGTGTCCGGTGCGACCGTACCGGGCTGGCGGATCGCGCGCGAGACGGTGATCGCCCCCACTCCCGCCAGCCGGGCAACATCCCTCAGGGTTGGACGCTGCACGCGATTCCTCCTTGCTTGGCGCCAATGGTTGCGCAACCATAGCCGCAGTTAGGAGCGTCCACCATGGCCAACCGATCCTACGCCCTTGATCCGGCGATCGACATCAACCAGCCCCAGTCCGTCGCGGAACCGTCCTGGTACCGCACGCCGATCCCACGGCCAGAGCTGAAGGCGTTGGTCCAGCGCGATGACGCGACCGCGGGCCGCGACTACGCGCTGTGGGCCGTCCTCTTGATGGCCAGTGGGGCGATTGCGGTTGCCACCTGGGGCAGCTGGTGGGCGGTGCCGGCATTCTTGGTGTACGGCGTGATCTATTCCTCGTGCGATTCGCGCTGGCACGAACTCTCCCACGGCACGCCGTTCAAAACCCGCTGGCTGAATGAGGCGCTCTACCACGTGACGTCGTTCATGTCGGTGCGCGAAGGCCACCGCTGGCGCTGGAGCCACGCGCGCCACCACACCCACACAATCCATGTTGGACGCGATCCGGAAATTCACGGGCCGCGGCCGACCAACATCTGGGGTTTGCTGTCGGGTCTGCTCTATCTGCGCGGCGGCTTGCGGGAACTCAGGTCGATCTGGGTCCACGCGACCGGCCGCATCCTGCCCGATGCCGCCCTCTACGTGCCGAAGAGCGAATGGCCGAAGATGGTGCTGACCTGCCGGATCTATCTGGTGCTGTTCGCGGGGCTGGCTGCCTGGTGCCTCGCGGTGGGCAGCCTGTTGCCGGCGATGCTGATCGGCCTGCCGCGGTTCTACGGCGGCTTCCTGCACTACATCCAGGCGATGACCCAGCATCTGGGCCTCGCCGAAGATGTCGACGACTACCGGCTGAGCACCCGCACGGTGCTGATGCACCGGGTGGGCCGCTTCCTCTATTCGAACATGAACTACCACATCGAGCACCACATGTACCCGATGGTGCCGTTCTACCGGCTGCCAGCCCTCCACGCCCGCATTGCGCACGATTGCCCCCCACCCTACCCCGGGCTTGCGGCCGCGTATGCGGAGATTATCCCGACGGTCTGGCGCCAGCGCGTCGATGCCGAGCATTACGCCAAGCGCCCGCTGGTGACGGCATGAGTGGCTGGATCGCCGTCGCCGCGGCGGACGACTTGGAAGCCGAAGACGTCCTTGGTGTGAGCGTGGGTGGGCGCGACTACGCGCTCTACCGCGCCCCCGATGGCACGCTGAGTGCCTCCCAAGGGTTTTGCAGCCATGAGGCCGCCCTGCTGGCGGACGGGTTTGTGGTCGGCACAGCCATCGAGTGTCCCCGCCACCAAGGCCGGTTCGACATCCGCACGGGGGCCGCCCTCAACGCACCGGCGTGCGTGGCACTTCGGATGTATCCCGCCAAAGAAGAGGCGGGCCAGATCTGGCTGAACCTGGGAGACACGCCATGACCCGGCCGACCGTCGCCGATCTGTTGGCGCAAAAGGGTACCCGCCAGCTGACCGAACTGAACCTGATCACGGTGGAAGAAGCAGCGGCAGCTGAGTCGGCCGGCATCGACATCATCTGCTGCCGGGAAGACTATTGGTCACCGGCCTTCCGCGCCGCCGCGCCGTCGGTGTTCATGGTAGGCGCCCTGGTCTATGGCCGGCACGTCACGGCAGCCGAATACATGCGGGCCGCGTTCAATATGATGGCGATCGGCGCTGATGCCGTCTACTGCGCGGCCAGCCCCTCCATCATCGCGGAGATGCGGCGCGAGGGCATTCCGGTCGTCGGCCATGTCGGCATGATCCCGAGCCAGCGCACCTGGACGGGCGGCTACAAGGCCGTCGGCAAAACCGCCGAGAGCGCGCGCTTCGTGCTGGGTCAAGTGCAGGCACTCGAGGCGGCTGGCGCTTTCGCGGTCGAGATTGAACTGGTGCCAACCCCAGTCGCAGCCGCGATTTCCAAGCGGACCAAGATGTTGGTGCTGTCCATGGGCTCCGGTGCGGGGTGCGACGCCCAGTACTTGTTCTCCAAGGATATCTTGGGTGCGCACACCGACCACTACCCCCGCCACGCCAAACGCTACCGCGATTTCGTCGCCGAACACGCGCGCCTACAGGCCGAACGGGTCGCGGCCTACCAAGACTTCATCGCGGACGTACGCTCCGGCACCTACCCCGCACCGGAACACGAAGTGCGCATTCCGGACGCGGAATTGGCAGCATTTCTGGAGGGGTTGGAGTAGCGTTTCTGTACCCCTCCTCCTGCCAAGCGGGGGGCGGCACCAAGATGAGGCGCCTCCATGACCGACCTGCTGACCATCTCCGACGCGGCCGGCACCATATCGATCTCGCCCTTTGGCGCTGAGCCAAAGCGCCTGACCGATGGGAAGGGCCGCGACTGGTTGTGGCCGGGCAGCGAGGCGGAGGGATCGTGGGCGCGCTCGGCGCCCTTACTGTTCCCGACCATCGCGCGCTCGGCGAATGACGCGATCCTCCATCGGGGCCAGCGCCACCCGATGCCGTCCCACGGGATCGCACCCACCAGCACCTTCGCGGTGGTCGAGCACACAACCCGCCACCTGCACTTGCGTCTGACGGACAGCGAGGCGTCGCGCCAGCA
>JAAFHH010000302.1 GCA_013297545.1 Alphaproteobacteria bacterium | reverse complement strand
GAGCACCGCGATCTTCTCACCGGTGCGAAGATCGCGGTGCTCTACCACCGGCTCGCCGGCGGCGATGTGGCGGCCGCAATCGCCATCCTGCACGCGGTTCGCCTGCAATTGATCGATCGCACCACACTCGAAGCCGCCGTTTCGGGGGCGTTTGATGCCATCGACGGTCCTGCGACACTGACCCGTGTCCGCCGCGCTATCCCTGGGTTTGCGCCCCCTACCGTATAGGGCGACACCAAACTGTCACTTGGCCTGCGGTGTGGATCTTGTTACCCGAAAGCACCAAAATGTGGGCACGGGCGGGTCATGGACGGGCGAGACGCAACAGCCGCCGAAGCGACTGACGACGAACTGTTACTGTTCGATGACCAACCTCGCGCAGATGTTACTGCAGCGGCCCAGCCCTGGCGTGTTCTTGTCGTTGACGACGACGATCAAGTGCACTTGGTCACCCGATTTGCCTTAGCGGATGTGCGCTATGGTGGTCAGGGCCTGTTGCTGTTGCAGGCCCGCAGTGCGGCGCAAGCCCGCGAGATCCTCTCCAGCGACCCGGCGATTGCGCTGATCCTGCTGGACGTCGTGATGGAAACCGACGATGCTGGCTTGAAGCTCGCCCGCTGGGTGCGCGAGGAGCTGGGCAATCGCAATGTCCGGATCATTCTACGCACTGGCCAGCCCGGCCAAGCGCCGGAACGCCAGGTGATCCTGGACTACGACATCAACGACTATAAGTCCAAGGCCGAGCTGACCGCCCAGCGCCTGTTCACCGCCGTGATCTCCTCGCTTCGGTCGTACGAGCAGCTGTTGTCGATCGACAGCAGCCGTATTGGTTTGGAGAAGATCCTCGCGGCGACCTCCTGGCTTTACGAGAAACGCTCGATCAGCCAATTCGTTGAAGGTGTGATCTTGCAGATCCGCGCCCTGGTTGGCGATGCCGAGGGGGCATTGATGTGTACGCTAGCCGATCGCGGCGATGTGCATAGCCATTCCGTGCGCATCATTGCCGGCCAAGCACCGTTCGCGCTGGAAAAAGGCGGCACCATTGGTGCCCAGCTGTCCGGCCCGGTGTGCGACAGCATCCTGACTGCAATGCGCACCCAGCAGCCGCAATACGAGGCCGACCGCTGCGTCATCAGCTTCCAGACCCGCGAGTATGTCGCGAGTGCGGTCTACCTCTACGGCCACAAGACGCTGGGGCCGGTTGAGCGCAACCTGCTCGAAGTGTTCGCGGCCAACGTCGCGGCGGGCTTCGACAAGGTCTACTTGTTCGAAAAGCTCGCCCACGACGCGGTGCATGACCGGCTGACCAACCTGCGCAGCCGGGCGAGCCTGGTCGACGCGATCGACGAGGCAGCCCGCACCCACCGCGAAGGCGGGTCACCGGCTGCCTTGCTGGTGCTCGACTTCGATCGTTTCCGCGACATCAACGATGACCTCGGCTACGGCGGTGGTGATCAGTTCTTGGCACTGATGGCGCAGCGCCTGCTGGCCGATCTCAGCCCCGGCGAGATCGCCGCCCGCTTGGGCGGTGATGCGTTCGCAGTGCTGGCACCCGGCATCTCGACGCAGCAAGCAGCGCTTGCCCACGCCGAACGGCTGCGCCGGGTGCTGTGCGCACCGGCACACATCACCGGTCGCGAAGTGATCCCCTCGATCTCGATCGGGGCGGCCTTTGTCGGTGGCGATATGCGGCGCGCCGAAGAAGTGCTGTCGGACGCGGATGCGACGATGGACAAGGCCAAGCGCTTAGGCGGCGGGCGCACGGCGATGTTCGATCCCGTCCCACCGCGGCCGAGCCTTGGGCGCTTGTCGCTGGTCAGCGACCTTAGCCGTGCGATCCATCGCAACGAGTTGCGCCTGCACTATCAGCCGATCGTCTCGACCAAAACCCGCCGGGTGGCAGGTTTTGAAGCCCTGATCCGCTGGCAGCACCCAGAACGCGGTTTGGTGCCGCCGAACACCTTCATTTCGGTCGTCGAGTCGACTGGCCTGATCGTGCCGATGGGCGAATGGGTGCTGGCCGAAGCCGCCCGCCAGGTATCGGACTGGCATCAGCGTCTGCCCGAGGCGAAGGACTTGTTTATTGGCGTCAACGTCTCGGCCCGGCAGTTCGTCGGCAATGATCTGGTCAGCCGGGTCAAGCGCGTGCTGGCGGATACGCCGGTCGCCGCCCATCACCTCAAGCTCGAGATCACCGAGAGCTTGATCATGGAAGACCCGGCCCTTGCCATCGAAGAGCTGAAGCGCTTGCGCGAGCTTGGCATCAAGCTGTCGCTCGATGATTTCGGCACGGGCTATTCGTCGCTCAGCTACTTGCACCAGTTCCCGATCGACACCCTCAAGATCGACCGCTCGTTCGTCAGTGCCATGCTGACCCGGCGCGAGACCATGGTGGTGATGCAGTCGATCTGCTCGCTCGCGCGCAATCTCGGCATGACGATTGTCGCCGAAGGGGCGGAAACTGAAGCCGAGGTCGAGGCTCTCGCAGAACTTGGCTGCGACTTCATCCAAGGCTTCATCTTCAGCCGCCCCGTGCCGGCAGAGGAAGCCGAAGCGCTGGTCAGAGCAATGGCAGTCACCTAGTCCAATGGCGGATGATCACGGTCGCCGCTGGAGTGCCGGCAGCATTGCTTTGCCGATCGCGACGGTGTTGCCGTCCTTGCGCTGCGGCGCGATCGCCGCCCGCTTTCAAGACGCCCCGGACCTGCCGGCGATCCCGGTGGTCGAAGATGGCGTGATCCACGGCCTGGTCGACCGGGTGCAGTTCTTGTCCAACTTCGCGTCCCGCTTCGGCCGCGAGCTCTACGACAAGAAGCCAGTCGCGAGCCTGATGGACAGCGATCCGCTGATCGTGCCGGGTGACCTCGCGGTATCGGACCTCTCGCGCCAGATCGCGATCGACCGGCCGGAGGCGCTGAACAGCGGCTTCATCGTTGCGAGCGACGGCCGCTACCTTGGTGTTGGTACCGGCTTGAGCTTGATGCGCGCGGTCGCCGAGCAAATGGCGTCCACCTTGTCGGAACTGCGCGCCGCCCAAGCCGAACTGGTGCAGGCCGAACGGCTGGCCTCGCTCGGCGGCCTGGTCGCCGGCATCGCGCACGAGATCAACACGCCGATTGGCACAGCCCTGACCGCGGCGTCCGTGCTGCGCGAGCAGGTCGATATCTTCAAGCGCGTGCAGGCAACCGGCCGGATCGGCCGCTCGGATCTGGAGCGGCTGGTCGAAGCAGCCGACATCGGCGCCACCTTCGTCAGCACCAACATTCTGCGCGCCGCCGAACTGGTGCAGAGCTTCAAGCAGGTTGCGGTCGACCGGGCGAGCGACCAGCGCCGCACATTCGCCCTACTCGACTACATCGAAGAAGTCTTGGTCAGCCTGCAGCCGCGGGTGCGCAAAACCGTGCACAGCGTCGCGATCGACGGGGACCGCGACATTGAAATCGACGGCTACCCCGGCGCGATCTCTCAGCTGGTCACCAACTTCGTCACCAATGCGCTGATGCACGCGTTCACCGACGACAAGCCCGGCCACCTGCAAATCGATGTCGAGCCCGCCCCGCCAGACTTCGTGCTGGTGCGCTTCACTGACAATGGCCGCGGCATTCCAGCGGCCCTGTTGCCCAAAATCTTTGACCCGTTTGTCACCACCCGGCGCGGGTCCGGTGGTACTGGGCTTGGCCTGCACATCGTGATCAATCTGGTGACCCAGCAGCTGGGTGGCCGGCTTGATGTCACCAGCACCGAGGGTGTCGGCACCACCTTCACCCTGCGCCTGCCCCTGGTCGCCCCTAGCGAGGGGCGCGCAGAAAGCGAAGCAGCAGACCGTTGAACACGTCCGGTCGCTCAAAGTAGGGCGAGTGGCCCGTGGCCGGCAGCACATGGGCTTCGGCGTTCGGCAGATAGGTCCCCAGCGCTGCGACCGCCGGTGCGGGAACCGCGCAATCCTCATCGCCTGCGACCAGCAGCACCGGGCACGTGATTGCTTTCGCTTCCGCCGGCAGGCGCACGCGCGCGGCCAGCAGCTTGGCGCGAAACGCCATCTTGTCGAAGCCGCGGGCTTGACCGTCGATCTGCTGGTAGAGCCGGTGCAGCGCTGGTTGCTCGCGCGCCATCCGGGCACCACAGGCGGGGTGAATGCCCGACGCCATCAGCGCGGTTGCTTCGGCCTCCGCGCGGGCACTCCAGGCCTGCATTCCAGGCCACAGTGCGGCTGGATTGAAGGTGCCGGTGGTGGCGGACAGCACCATGCGTTCGATCCGCTGGGGGGCTGCCAGCACGGCCTCAATCGCGGCCCAACCGCCCATGGACTGACCGACCACCGTCGCCGCTGGCAGCTGTAAGTGATCAAGGATCGCCAGCAGATCCCGGCCAAAATCGCTCGGATCCGGCGTCGCATCCGCTGTGGAGGGGTGAAAGCCACGGTGGGCGTAGGTGATGGCGGTGAACCCACCGTCCGCAACGGCTGTCAGCTGCTGCCACCAACTCATGTGGTTGCCACCCAGGCCATGGGCGAACACGACCGCGGGGCCGGCCCCCGTCACCTCGGCATAGAGCGTGGCACCCGGCCGCGCGATGGAGATGCGTTCGATCATGCGATCAGCCCCTTCTTGGCAAGCCAGCGACGGATCACCTCCGCGACTGCTGGCCATCCTGGTTCCAGCATCATCAAGTGGCCAGCGCCGTCAACGATGTGACACTCAGCCCCGTGATAGAGGGCGGTGAACCGGCACGCGGCCGGCGGCGCAATCGGAGATCG
>JAAFHH010000301.1 GCA_013297545.1 Alphaproteobacteria bacterium | reverse complement strand
CGCACGCTTGGCTTGCTGATGCGCCCCGTGCCCCAGGTGGCGTTGCCGGCAGCCTAAATGCCCCAGGATCTGCTCGCGCGTCTGACCCGGCTGCACCCGAAACTGATCGACCTGTCGCTCGATCGGATGCGGGTGCTGCTGGCAGCCCTCGACCATCCCGAACGCCGCCTGCCGCCGGTGATCCACATCGCCGGCACCAACGGCAAGGGCTCTACGGTTGCCATGCTGGGGGCGATTTTTCGCGCGGCGGGGCTCAGCGCACACGCCTACACCTCGCCCCACCTGGTGCGCTTCAACGAACGGATTGCTTTGAGTGGTGCACCGATCAGCGATACCAAGCTCGAAGCGATTTTGGCCCGGGTCGAAGCCGCCAATGCGGAGCGCCCGATCACCTTCTTCGAAGTGACCACCGCCGCCGCCTTCGTTGCCTTCGCCGAAACCCCAGCCGACGTGCTGCTGCTGGAAGTGGGCTTGGGCGGCGAGTTCGATGCGACCAACGTGATCGATCACCCGGTGTTGACCGCGATCACGCCAGTCGACCTTGATCACACCGAGTTCTTGGGGCCGGACATCGCGACCATCGCGATCGCCAAGGCCGGGATCTTGAAGCTAGGTGTGCCCGCGGTGATCGGCCGGCAGACGCCCGACGGCCTCGCCACGATCGAGCGCATCGCAGGTGAAGTGGGCGCACCCCTCCAGATCTATGGCCGGGATTGGCAGCCCGAACGCTTGACCCACGGTGTGCGCGTTGCGGGCCTCGACCTGCCGGAACCGGGCCTGGTGGGCGAACACCAGTACGATAACGCGGCGATGGCAGCGGTGTGTGCTTTGACCCTGCCGATGTTCCCCGCGATCACGGCAGACGCAATCCGCACCGGCATCGCCACCGCCCGCTGGCCCGGCCGCCTGCAGCGCTTGACGCAGGGCCCGCTGCCAGCGCTATTGCCAGCGGGCATAGAACTCTGGCTCGACGGTCTGCACAACAACCACGGGGCGCGCGCGATTGCGGAAACCTTGGCGCAGTGGCAGGTGCCGCAGCTCGGCCTGGTGCTCGGCCTGAAAGCCAACCGTGATCCGGCGACGATCCTGGCGCCACTCGCCCCGCACATCGCTGAGATCGCGACCGTCACGGTGCCAGACGAGCCGAATGTCCACAGCGCCGAGGCGCTCGCGACTGCTGCAGGCGCGTTCCGTCCAGCGCAAGCGTGCGCGAGTGTCGAGGCCGCGATCCGCCACCTGCTCGGCCGCGGCGCCAAGCGGATCTTGATCGGCGGCAGCCTCTACCTTGCGGGTGCGGTACTAGCCGACAACAGCTAGGCTACTTCGGTGCCTCCACCGCCGCGAACACGGCGGCATTCACCAGGTCCTGCACGCTCGCCCCCATCGGCACGATCTGGACCGGTTTGGCGAGGCCGACCAGCAGCGGGCCGACCGCGTCGCCGCCGCCCAGCTTCTGCAGCAGTTTGGCCGCGATGTTGGCGCTGTCGCGGTCTGGCATCACCAGCACGTTGGCGGGTTTGGACAGGCGGCAGAATGGGTAAAGCGCCATCACGTCGGGGTCGAGCGCCACATCCGCCGCCATCGGCCCGTCGACTTCATAGTCGACCCGGCGGTTCGCCAAGATCTCGACAGCTTCGCGCACCCGCTCGGATTCAACCGAGGGCGGGGCGCCAAAGCTGGTGGAGGATAACAGCGCCACGCGGGGGTCTTTGCCCAGTGCGCGGGCCTTCAACGCCATCTGGTGGGCGATGTCGGCCAGCACGGCAGCGCTCGGCTTTTCGGTGATGTGGGTGTCGCCCAGCAAGATCGTGCGGTCGCGCAGCATGATCATGGTCATGCCGAACACGGTCGCCGTGCCGCGCGGGTCGATCGCCTTGGTGATGTCGTCAAAGCAGACCGAGAAGGTGCGCGTCAGGCCGGTCACCATGGCGTCGGCATCACCCACTGCCAGCATGCAGGCGGCGAAGACGTTGCGGTCCTGGTTCACCAGGCGCTGGCAGTCGCGGTAGAGCAGGCCTTTGCGGTGCTGACGCTCGTAAAGGTAATCCGTGTAGCGCTGGTTGCGGCGCGACAGGCGCGCGTTGTGGATCTCCAGGCCCGACTTCGCCGGCAGGCCAAGGCGCTCCAAGGTTTGGAAAATCCGCTCCTCCCGGCCGATCAGCACGGGCTGGCCGTAGCCCGCCTGCTGGAACGCGATCGCAGCACGCAGCACGCGTTCTTCTTCGCCTTCCGCAAACACGACCCGGCGCGGCGCCAAGCGCACGCGCTCAAAAATCCCCTCCAAGCTCGCCGCCGTGCGGTTGAGCTTACCGGCGAGTGCCCGGCCATAGGCCTTCAGATCCTCGATCGGTTTGCCAGCAACGCCGGTCTCCATCGCCGCGCGCGCAACCGCGACCGGCACCCGGTCGATCAGGCGCGGATCGAACGGCACGGGGAGGATGTATTCCGGCCCGTAGCGCAGGCGCCGTCCGGCGTAGGCCGCATCCAGCTCATCCGGCACGTCTTCGCGGGCGAGTGCTGCGAGTGCGTGGGCGGCAGCCGCCTTCATCGCCTCGTTGATGGTCGAGGCCCGGACATCGAGCGCGCCGCGGAAGATGTAGGGAAAGCCCAGCACATTGTTGACCTGGTTCGGATAGTCCGACCGGCCGGTCGCCACGATCGCATCGCCGCGCACGGCGGCCACTTGTTCCGGCGTGATTTCGGGATCCGGGTTCGCCATCGCGAAGATGATTGGCTTCGCCGCCATGCTGGCGACCATCTCTGGCGTCAGCGCCCCCTTCACCGACAGGCCAAAGAACGCATCCGCACCCACGATCGCTTCGGCCAGCGTGCGCGTGGTGGTCTCGACCGCGTGACCAGACTTCCACTGGTTCATGCCCTCGGTCCGGCCCTTGTAGACTACACCCTTGGTGTCACACAGGATGACGTTCTGGTGCGGCATGCCGAGCGATTTCAAAAGCTCGACGCAGGCAATCGCCGCCGCACCGGCACCATTGACCACCAAACGGGTTGATTTCATCTCCCGGCCGGTCAGATGCAGGGCGTTGATCAGGCCGGCGGCGGCGACAATCGCCGTGCCGTGCTGATCGTCGTGGAACACCGGGATATCCATCAACTCGCGCAAACGCTGTTCGATGATGAAGCACTCTGGCGCCTTGATGTCTTCGAGGTTGATGCCGCCGAAGGAGGGCCCGAGGTAGCGCACCGCGTTGATGAACGCATCCACATCCGCCGTGTCGACTTCGAGGTCGATGCCGTCGATGTCGGCAAAGCGCTTGAACAGCACCGCCTTGCCTTCCATCACCGGCTTGGAGGCGAGAGCACCCAGATCGCCAAGGCCGAGCACTGCCGTACCGTTGGAGATCACCGCCACCAGATTGCCCTTGGCGGTGTAGTCATAAGCCGTGCTGGGATCGGCCTGGATGCGCAAGCACGGCACCGCCACACCGGGCGAGTACGCGAGCGACAGATCGCGCTGCGTCGTCAGCGGTTTGGTGGGGGCGATTTCCAGCTTGCCCGGCCGGCCGCTCGAATGCAGCTCCAACGCTTCTTCATCGGTGACACGCATCTTCGGGGGCGACTGGTCGGACGGCATCTCAGGCTCCTCAAGCGTTCGGCGGGACCGCGACCGTACTCAGATGTGCAGTGCGGCATAAAGACCAATCTTGACGTACAGATCCGACCAACCTGTCGGCGGCGATCTTCCGCGCAGCCGGGATCTTGGTGCGGAGGGTGGTGGCCGGCACGGTGACCGCCGCATCCATGATAAAGGCCAGACGGTTGAGGCGAGCGATGGCGGCGTGGGTCCTGTCAGAGTCCAGCAAGATCGATCCTGCGGAGATAAGCAGCCGGCAGAACATTTCAAGCAGGTTACAGCATCTTTTGCAGATACTTGAATATCCACAAGAATCACCAATCTATGGTGCTAACTGGCCGACAGGAGCCGACCAATGCTTAATGACATCTTCATGTCACTGCTGACAATGTTTGTGCTGGAACCGATGCAGGCCAAACTGGGGGCAGCACGCGCACCAGTCGCGGTGATCGAGCAGGTGGCGGCGTGTGGCCAAGCTGGCATCCCGGCCCTGGTGCAACGCGCCGGCGGCGATCTGTGGTGGGGGGCGACGACGGTGATCTCAGTCGCGGTTGGGCTTTCCACACCGCAGAGCGTGCTGGCGACCGCCCATCCCAGCTGCCCAGCCGCGATCCGGGCCGCCGCACCCTACATCGCCGCGACCGGCTAAGCGGCTTGCCGTGGCGCGCCCAAGGCGCCACCATGGCGGCCATGCGCTGGGCTACCGATCTTAAACTCAGGGGCACGTGGTCGCTCGCCGCGGCCAATGCCAAAGTGAGCCTCGACCACCGTGGCCGGCGCCGGCAACGCGGTGCGCTCACCACCGACAGCGGTGAAGAGCTGGTGCTCGACCTGCCGCGC
The DNA here is from genome assembly GCA_013297545.1 of Alphaproteobacteria bacterium. Classification (GTDB taxonomy): domain Bacteria; phylum Pseudomonadota; class Alphaproteobacteria; order Elsterales; family Elsteraceae; genus RDXE01. Next base: position 326 of record JAAFHH010000301.1, on the reverse strand, counting down.
GCGATCCCAATGGCCGATGGCGATGGGCTCAAGTGCAACGACGGCACCTATGTGCTGGTGCGCGCCAAAGCCGAGCCCTGTTTTCGCCTGACCGCGGACGATCCGGCCGTGCTGCTGCGCTTGAGCTGGGCAATCGGCCGACGCGGTGTGGCGATCGCGGTGGTCGATGGCGCGCTGATCGTCCCGGCTGACCCCGCCATCGCGGATATTGCCGGTGCCAGTGGTGCTGCCATCGACGCAATTGATCTGGCGTTCGAGCCCGATTCGGCGGAGTAGGCGCTCCCCGGAAATCGCCCCTCCCCCCGCAAGCGGGGGGAGGACGGGAG
>JAAFHH010000310.1 GCA_013297545.1 Alphaproteobacteria bacterium | reverse complement strand
TGGAGAAGAGCGCCTGGTTTTGGGTGATAAACATCGTCTGCCCATTGCAGAAGGCGTAGCCGTACGGCGCGAAATTGAACCCGAAGATGCGGATCTCACCAATGAACGGGTCTGCCATGAACGCCTCCTGAGGTTAGGACTGTTGGGGGAAAATGCCGTTCAGGGCAATGATGTAGTTCAGCGTGAAGGTTGGCATCACGTTCGGGTGCGGTTGGCTACCCCCCACCGGACCAACCGCGCCCGTCGCGAGCGTGAACGGCGCCAGCGTGCCGGTCGTCCCGGTACCGGGCAGGTAAAAGGCGCGCTTATCACCATTGGCTGCCGGCTGCACCGCCGCCAGGGTTGAGTTAGGGTTCAGACTAGCACTGGTCGCCGCATTGGTGGTGGCGGAGAAGGTGTGGCTGTGCGCTGGCAGGTTTGCCGTGCTCAGAGCAACCGCCGTCGCGCCACCCGTTTGGCCCATTGATCGCGGCGACAGGCCGACCCCCTGCCCTTGGTGGATCGGCACGACGCCCTGCAACTGAGGGATGCCGAATGTTGTCGTGCCATTGCCGCCGTACACGGTTCCAATCACCGCATACAATGTAGAGTATTGGTTGATATTCAGCAAACTGCCATCGCAGATATGCCAGTTCTCTGGCGCATAGTTCCCGGTGAACAACCGGATCTCGCCAATAAATGCGTCTGACATAAGCAACCTCCCAAAAAAGCGATGTGTCGCGCGAGCCTGTCTACTGCCGTGGAGGGTACATGCCGGTGAGCGCAATGCAGTAGTTGATCACCGCAAACGGCTGCATGTTGTTGTGCGCCTGCCCACTGCCCGTTGATGCGATCGTCGCCGGGTTCAGCGTCACCGTTTTCGAAGTCGAGTCCGCGTACAGCGGGAAGGCATCGGCCGTCTGCGTGGTCGCAAACACAGCGTCCTGACCGACATTCGTCGTTGCCTGATTGGATGTCGCGATCACGCTGTGGCCATGCAGCGGAATTTGGGCCGTGGTCAGTGCAACACTCTCAACCCCAGCGGCCTGACCCAGCGGCACCGCCGTGCCGCCACCCGGTGGCGGCCCAAAATGCATGCCCGTGCGGCCGCGCATGTCCGGGAGATTGAAATTTGTCCTACCGTCACCGCCAAACACCACACCGAGCAACGAAAACAGCGCCTGGTTCTGGTTTAGTGGCATCGACTGGCCGTTGCACTGGGCAAAGCCTTTCGGTGCAAATGGGAACGAAAACAGCACGACCTGACCGATAAACACATCCATTGGCCGCTCCCCCGAAACCATCACCGCCGCTTGGTGCGATGCGTGATTTAACTGCTGCCCCGCAGCTGTGTCTAGCCAAATTGTTGTGCTAGGTGCGCTGCCACAGCGTCATAAATGCGAATGCTTGACCAAAAACTGCCCCAACTGACCACCTTCACCCGCTGATCCCCGCGACACGCATTAGAACACCGTGCAGGCCGCCGCATCGGAGCGCGGCCTGCACGTGTTTTGACAGCTAGGCGACTGTCTTCGCGGTCTGGCCGAACATCACCTTCTTCGCCTCTTCGGTCATCGGCGTGCCAGCCGCTGGATTGACGGTAGCCACCAGCGCATAGGCCCGTTCGGTTGCCGGGCGCGCCCTGATCCCCTGAAACCAGCGCTTCAGGTGCGGGAAGTCATCCAGGTTCTGGCCCTGGCGCTCGTGCGGCACGATCCACGGGTAGCTCGCCATGTCGGCAATCGTATAATCCGCCCCCGCGACATACGCGCGGTCGCTCAAGCGCTTGTTCAGCACACCGTAGAGCCGGTTGGTTTCCTTGATATAGCGATCAATCGCATACGGTACCTTCTCCGGCGCGTATTGGGTGAAGTGGTGGTTCTGCCCCGCCATCGGTCCAAGGCCGCCCATCTGCCAGAACAGCCACTGCAGCACGTCTGCCCGCCCGGCAAGCGTGGCGGGGATGAACTGGCCGGTCTTCTCCGCCAGGTACAGCAGGATCGCACCGGATTCAAACAGGCTGACCCGGCCACTGCCGTCCGCTGGCGCCGTGTCGACGATCGCTGGGATGCGGTTGTTCGGCGCGACGGCCAAGAACTCCGGCTGGAACTGTTCGCCCTTGCCAATGTTGACCGGGTGGATCTGGTAGGCGAGGCCCATCTCTTCGAGCGCCATGGTCACTTTGTGGCCATTGGGCGTGGTCCAGTAGTACAGGTCGATCATCTCAGCTGCTCCAGCACAAGAGGGTGATGGCGCAAACATGGCGCGCTGGCGCCACCGGCGCCAGTTACCGCGCACGCGCCCGCACCCTCCAGCAGACGCAGGGCTCAAACGACAACCGGCCGCCTCGATGCTCGAAGCGGCCGGTCACACGTCAGTGTTGCTGGAGCAAACTAGCCCTGGACGTTCACGGCCGAGCCAGCCGCCAGGAACTTGACTGCGGCCGGGTTGCGCTGAATGCGGCCCTGATCATTATATGCCGTGATGGTCTGGAACAAATCGACCGGACGGTTCGACCCTTCGGTCGGGCGGCTGATCGACAGTTCGAGCGGTGCTCGGCGTGCCACGTTCGAGCCGTTGCGGTTCGTCCCATCCACTTGCGCATTGCGCAAGTCGCTGCTGCGGGCATTCACGCTGTCCGGCCCAGCAATGGTGGCGTTCTGCGCGCTGCCTTGGCGCAAGCCAGCCACGACCGATCCGCCGATTTCGCCGCTGGCGACTGCGCGGTCCGGGCGATCCCCCAGCACGGGTCGCGCCGTTGCGTAGGCAGCACCGGTTGCAAGATCAACCCGCGCCGTCGGCCCGCGGCCGTTGGTATTCGGTGCCCGCGCCTCAAGGGTGGTGCCGTTTTGCGCCACCGTCTCATTGCGCACCGGCGGGGCGGCCGGCGCGTTGCGTTGACCGGTCACCACCGTGGCCGGCTGATCCGCCGCCGTCGTGCGGTTGGTGGTTTGCACCTGGTTGGCACCCGCCGCCAAGGTGGCCGAGGCGCGTTCGGTGTTCTGCGCCGAAACTTCGCGGGTGCGATCCTGGCGATCCCGGCTAAAGCGCACCGACGCTTCGGTCGCGCGCGCACTCGCCACGGTCGAGCCATCGGTGCGTTCGGTGACACTGGCAGCCGCCTGACGGAAGGCGCCGGAGGCCTGGGTGATCACGCGCTCGTTGGCGCCAGCAGAGGCTGGATTGCCCGCGACCGGATCGTTGGCATCCGCCCGCTCCGCCCGGAAGGACGCCGCGCGCTCAGTCGCACTGACCGACAGCGTGGTGGACCCATTGGCATTGGTGCGCTGCGACACGCCACCGGCGAGCGAGGTGCGGTCCGCGCGGATCACATCGCTGTCCGAGCGGTTGACACGGGTGCGCTGTTCGAAGGCGCTGGCCGAGAACGAGCCATCGGTGTTCTGGCGCCCACTGGTCTGGCGCAGCTGCTCGGTGACCGAGGCCCGGGTCGAGCCTTCCGCCACCGTCGCGCGGATTGCGTTGTCGCGGGTCTGGGTGACCAAGGCACCGGTTGCCTGATCCAGGCGCGCGGACACGGAACGGTCATTGATCGCTTCGCGCAGCACGGCCGGGTTGGCCGAGCTGTTTTCGCTGCCCGCTGTTGCCGGCGAGATCGCCCGATCGGTCTGGATCACGCGCGCCGTGCCAGCGACCACGGGACCAATTTCCCCAGTCGATTGGTCAAACTGCGCCGTCACCGAGCGGATCGATTCCGAAATCGACTGGTTCAAGGTGCCATCGGCATCCCGGCTGAAGCGCTGGGCGCGCACGGTTTCGCGTGCTTCGACCCGGCCCTGCTGGTCCGACCGGGTGATCAACTCGCGCACGGTCGAGGTGACGCTCACAGAGCCATCAGAATTGGCCGTGGTAACCGTTTCGATCGATTGCGCGGTGTTGATCTGCAGCACCGGCTGGCCGGCGGCCGGGTTGGCCGCGGTTGAGCCGCTGGCCGGGTCCGAGAAGGTCTGCACCACCGTGCGTTCGACAAAGTCACGCCGGCTGCGCTGACCGGCCTGATCGACCGAGAAATTCGTCGTGCGCGAGAGATTGTCGACCGCGGTGGTCAACACTTCGGTGTTGCCGTTGCGGGCGATTTCCCGCGAGGTCGCGGCCGGATCGGTCGGGTTGGTCACCACGACGTCACCGCGACCAGCGGCGATCTGGCGATCAACGCCAGCTGCGAAGGTGGCCGCACCATTGACCTGGCGTTCGATCTGACCGCGCACCGTCGCGACCCGGCCATCGGCGCCGTATGTGGTGAGCAAGCGATCGGCCCGATCGCCGAGCTGAACGATATCCCGCTCCACCTGGTCGGTCGGCTGAGTGCGCTGGGCGTTCGCGGCGGCAATCGCTTGCGCCGTCGGGTCGTTGCGGCGCAGGCCACCGACATCACCGTTGTTCGCCAGGTCTGGCCGATCCGCATTGACCGCGGCGAGCGCTGCGCGTTCCAAAGCGCCGGAGCGCTCAAACAGCGGGTTCGCATTCGGCTGCGGCGTCGCGGGTGCGGGGGTCGCGGCCGTCGGGAACGGCGGGCGGGCATTGGGGCCGACAGGCTGGGTCAGGTTCGGCAGCGAAATCGACGACATCGGTCAGGTCCTCATCGGTCGGGTCACACACCCTGCGGTGCGCCCGCGCTGCCAGAGCTTTAGCGCCCGGCACCACGGCTGTCTGTGACGATGATCACAACGCGAGATTTCTTCATGGCGCTGTCACCAAGTCCTAGTGCCACCTTATAGCAGATTCTGGACCCCGGT
>JAAFHH010000300.1 GCA_013297545.1 Alphaproteobacteria bacterium | reverse complement strand
GGCGGCGCCCACACGATTTGGGGTGGTGCGGGCAACGATACCCTGAACGCCAATGCCGGCACAGTGACCTACGTCTCGAACGGTGGCCTGGATGGCGGCAGACTCAGTGCTACTGTCTCTGGCTCGGCCGGCGGGCTCTTCCACCTGTCAGGCGATGTTGTGACCGGCAGCACCAGCAGTGCGTTCACTGTGGTGGCGAACACGGGCAGCACCACCAGCACGGCTACGCAGACCGGATCTGGCGCCTTGACCGCCTTCATGCCGATCGCCGGCAACAGTGCTGCCGGTGGCACCGGGATGGACAGCCTCTATGGTGGTTCGGGCTTTCAGCACTTCCTGGGCGGCGATGGCAACGATCTGCTGATCGGCGACGCGGGCGACGACGTCCTGGTTGGCGGCAACAACGATGACATCCTGTCTGGCGGGGCCGACATGGATGTGCTCGTCGCCGGCACTGGCCTCGACACCGTGTTCGGTGGCACGGGTGCAGATCTCATCGTGGTCGACGGCCCGCCCGGCAGCGGCTTCGATCTGATTGCGGATTTCACACCGGGCGAAGACCGGTTGTCGCTGGCCGCCTATGGCATCACCGACTTCGCGATCTTCGAGACGTACACCAAAGCGACCCAGTTCTCCAACGGCTGGCGCTATGAACTGACGTCCTATGCGGGCACCGGTATCGACGTCATCACGCCATCCAAGCTGACCGCGACGGATCTTTTCTTCGGCCAGCTGCAAACGAGCGCGGCGTTGGGTGTCGCTCCTGACAACCTAACCGGCGGTGGTACAGCAGACCTTCTCATGGGCCTGCGCGGCAATGACACGCTCAGCGGTGGCGGCGGCAATGACACGCTGTTCGGTGGCGCCGGGCAGGATTCGCTGACCGGCGGGTCTGGCAACGATGTGTTTTTCTTCAGCGGCACCGACTCGAGCGCAACCAACACCAGCTTTGCCAAGATCGCCGACTTCTCGGCCGGCGATAAAATCCGTCTCAGCCCCGACGCGCTTGGACTTGGTTTGTCCACCGGCACCACGTTTTCACTGACCACGGTCACCGGTGGGTTCGCGAATGATGTCTTGGACATCATCAACAGTGTCGGCCCGTTGGCGGCATCGTCTGCCGGCACGGTCAACGTCGTGGTGTTTCAAACGACCGGTGGCTCGCTTGGGGCAGGCAACTGGTTGTTCATAAACGATGGCAACGCCAACGCGCAGAACACCGACATGCTGATCAAGATCGTCGGCACCGTGCCCGTTGCCGGCGACTTCAGCGTCGGCTCACCGTTCTAGGCCGCCCGCATCATCGAAACGAAGCCGGACACGCTGTCCTTCAACTCGGTTGAGAGACGCGACAGCGTGTCGACGGTGTCGCGCACCACGATCGCGGCTTCGTCGGTGGACGAGGCACTGCTGCTGAGTTCGGAGATGGTTTGCAGCACGGACGCCGTGCTCTCGGCCGCTTCCTGAACGCTGGCGGCGATTTCCTGGGTGCTGGTGTTCTGCGCTTCGACCGAGGTGGCAACGGTCGCCGCGATCGTGCGCATGCGCTTGACCGTGCCATCGATTTCCGTGATCGCGTGCACCGCACCGTTGGTGGCGGACTGCATCTGCTGCACTTGCGCCTCGATGTCGTCGGTCGCTTTGGAGGTTTGTGCCGCCAAGTGCTTGACCTCGGTTGCGACCACGGCGAAACCACGACCGGCTTCGCCCGCGCGCGCGGCTTCGATGGTGGCGTTCAGCGCCAACAGGTTGGTCTGGGCTGCGATCGCGTTGATCAGGCGCACTACGTCACCGATGCGGGTGGCAGCACCATCGAGGGCGGACATGGCAGTGGTCGCGCGTTCCGTCCGCTCAACCGCGAGTTCGACGATTTCGGCCGTCTCGTTCACCTGGGCGTTGATCGACCGGCTGGACTGGAACAGATCCTCCGTCGCCCGCGCCACGGTTTCGGCGTTGCGCGAGGCCTGGGCGGAGGCGTCCGCCACCAGCCGCGACTGACCGGCAGTCGCGTTTGAGCTCGCGGACAGCGTGATCGCGCCGCGGTTCAGCACGTGGGTGGCCGCCGAAATCATCTCGACGATGTGCTGCATGGTGGCGTCCAACTGATCCGCCAGCTGGCGCATCAGGGAGCCGCGCTGATTGCGTTCAGCTTCCGCCTGTTCCTGCTCGCGCTGGATCGCCGCCAGGCGCTGCTTTTCCAAGCCTTCCTCGCGGAAGTGTTCGAGCGCATTGGCGAGTGCCCCGATTTCATCGCGCCGGCCAACACCTGGCACCACGACATCGAAGTTGCCTTGCGACACGGTCTGCATCGCCCGGCCGATCGAGGCGAGCGGGCGCATCAAGCGGTAGATGATCACCCAGGTCGCGAAGACGAGGCCGATCACCATCACAACCGCCACCGCGAGGTTGATCATCAGCACGCGGTGGGCTTCTTCGCCCTTGTCAGCCGCGACATCGCGGGCGGCTTCGAGCGACGCATCGCGGATCGTCAAGATCGAAGGCAGTTGGCTCGAGCCATCGCGCCGCCACACATCCACCGTGATGTCATACTGGCCCGTGGTGCGGCCGGCCGTCATCACACGCTCACGCATCGCACCCAACCGGTCGATGTAGCCCGCGCGTGCCGCGGCGACGGCCTCTTGCATCTGCGGGCGCGACCCTTCAGCACCAGCCACCGCGACCAGGCGCTGCCACTGGGTTTCGATTCGCCCACCGACGGCGGTGATTTCGCCGTATTCTTCGTGGTTCATGGCGCGCGGCCGGGCGAGCGCCTGTTGGATCAGATTCGATTGCCGGCCGGCATAGTCGCGCATGTCCCAAGCGACTTGGGCCAAGGCGGCGTACTCGCCGACGTCGCCGTCGATGTCCGAAATCGCCCGCTCGAGGGTCGAGATGACGCGGTTGAGATCGCCCAGCAGGGCGAAATTGTTGGTGATGTAGCTGGAACGCAGATCGGCCGGGCGGGCAGCCGCGGCCACCGCGATTCCGGCGTCAGCGCGCGCACGCTCCGCCTTCAGGCGTTCGGCGATCTGGCCGACCCGGCCCGAGATCGTGGCGCGGGGTTCCGAGCGCGCGGCCGAACTGATCAGGGCGTTCAGGGCTGTGTCACTCGCTTCGCCCACGCGGGTGCGATTCTGCCGGGTGGCATCATTCGCCGCCGCCGGTGCCGCTAACGCCACTTGGAAAAATGCGCGTTCCAGTGCAGTTGATTCAGATAGTTTGATCGCGGCCTCAAGGGTGACGATCAAGTCTTGGGCGGCGCTGACCGCGCGCGCCCGCTGCCATTGCTCATTGGTAATGTAGGCGGTCATTGCCAGGAAGATTGATGCGGCAGCCGCAATCAGCAGCAGCATTAAACGTTGCAAGGCCACAGGATCGCTCCACCAGAAAAGAGAATGCTGTCAAGGCGTGCGGAGGGCGCTACGCCTGCATGTCTAGATCGTTATGCATAAGTCTGACGCCGTTCGCAAGGGTGAACGACGTTTTCCTGGTTGCGTTGACCGGGCGGCACCCTTAGTTTTGCTTGGCTGATCGGCTTTGGAGGCGAAACCTTCGAACCGTAAGGCGATATCTCGATGCTGAACTTGCGTGTGCGCTCGCCACGGCGGATCAGATATGGATCGCCTGTTTGACATCTACTGCTGCGACTCCATGGCATCTTGGTCATGGTACCAGCACCACCCGCGCCTAGGAGAACACGATGCTGATCGGGATTCCGTGTACTTTGATGCGGGGTGGTACATCACGTGGACTGTTTTTCGATGCACGCGATTTGCCATCGGATACTCGGCTGCGCGACAGCATTCTGGTCTCCGCGATGGGATCGAACGGCCACGGTCAGATCGATGGGGTTGGTGGTGGCACGCCGCTGACCTCGAAGGTCGCGATCGTCGGCCGCTCCACCCATCCGGCCGCCGATGTGGACTATCTATTTGCGCAAGTCGGCGTCGATCGGCCGGTGGTCGATACCAGCCCGAACTGCGGCAACATGCTCTCCGGCGTGGCAGCGTTCGCGATCGAACGCAACCTCGTGCGCGGGCGCGATCCCGAAACCTCGGTGATCGTGCACAATGTGAACACCGGCACCTTGATCGAAGTGATCCAGAAAACCCCGCGCGGGGAGCCGAACTACCTCGGCGACACGGTGATCGATGGGGTGCCCGGCACAGCGGCACCCGTGAAGGTGAACTTCCTCGATGCGATCGGCGCGGTGACCGGCACGCTGTTGCCCTCAGGTGCGGTCAGCAATGTCATCGATGGTGTCACCGTGTCGCTGATCGACATGGCGATGCCGGTGATGATCGTCGATGCCCGCTCGGTCGGTGCGACCGGCCTCGAGACCCCTGATGACATCGACCACGACCGCGGCTTGAAGATGCGCCTCGAAGCACTGCGCCTGGAAGCCGGCCGGCTGATGGGCCTCGGCGACGTCTCCGGCCGCGTGGTGCCGAAGATGGCGATGGTCGCACTTGACCCGGAGAGCGGTGCGCTGGTCGTGCGCTACTTCACGCCGCAGACCTGCCACACCAGCCTCGCGGTCACTGGGGCGGTCTGCTTGGCCGCAGCGGCGGCGCTGCCCGGATCGGTCGTCCACCAGCTGCAGCCGCTCGCGGCACCAGGTGGCCAGGTTGATATTCTGCACCCCAAGGGTCAGTTCACGGTCGAACTCGAAGTCTCACTCGAAGCGGGCGAGACCAAGATCGGTCGCGCCAGCGTGCTGCGCACGGCGCGCAAGCTGTTCGAAGGCGAAGTGAAGGTGCCGGCAACGGCGTGGCCGCGGGTTGGCCAA
>JAAFHH010000299.1 GCA_013297545.1 Alphaproteobacteria bacterium | reverse complement strand
ACTGGCGTAAGCTCTCGGCCACGCTGGCGGTGATGGCGGTGGTCGCCGCCACCGCCTCGGCCTACCCGCTGCTGATCAAGTGGGTGATCGATCTCTACCAAGTCCAGGATGACCGCATCCTGTGGGTGATGCCGCTCGCCGTGCTGGTGCTCACGATCGTGCGGGGTGCAGCCCTCTACGCCCAGGCCGTGATGTCCTCCGCCGCGGTGCAGCCGGTCATCGTCGCGCTGCAGAAGGCGATGTTCGCCCGATTGCTGGCGGCGGACTTGGCCCAGATCCAGCGCGATCCGCCGGGGGAGACGGTCGCCCGCTTCACCAACGACACCGGTGTGGTGCGCACCATGCTGGCACGCTCCGCTACCGGTATTGTGCGCGATGGGCTGACCGTGATCGCGCTGGTCGGCACCATGCTCTACCTCGACTGGGCGCTGTCGCTCGTGGTGCTGGTGATCTACCCGCTGGCGGCGATCCCGATCATTTCGATCGGCAAGCGCATGCGCAGCGTCTCGCTCGACAGCCAAGGCCAGGTGGGGCGCACGACGGCGCAACTGGACGAAAGCATCGCCGGGGCCCGCATGGTGAAGGCCTACCGGCTGGAAGCCTACGAACAAGCCCGCGCGGATAAGCTGTTCGACGAGATGGACCGGCTGCAGATGCAAATGGTCCGCAGCCGCTCGCGCCTCGACCCGTTCCTGGAAGTGCTGGGCGGCATCGCGGTGATCGGCGTGATCGCGTTCGGCTACTGGCGCGCGTCGACCGGTGGCGGGACGATTGGCGATCTTGCCGGCTTCATCTCGGCCGTGCTGTTCGCCGCCCAGCCGGTGCGCGCAATCGGCACGTTGAACGCGCTGGTGCAGGAAGGCCTCGCTGCGCTGTCCCGCCTCTATGAGGTGATTGATCGCCAGCCGACCGTGGTGGACCTGCCCGGTGCCAAACCGCTGGTGCTTGGCGCCGGCGCGATTGATTTGAAGGGTGTGGGGTTCCGCTACGATGATCGCGCAGCCTTGAACGGCCTCGACCTCACGGTGCCCGCCGGCAAGATGGTCGCACTGGTCGGCGCCTCGGGGGCCGGCAAGTCGACGGTGTTCAACTTGATCCCGCGGTTTTGGGATGCGTCCGCTGGCACCGTGATGATCGATGGCCAGGATGTGCGCACTGTCACGCTCGCCTCCTTGCGTCAAGCAATCGGTCTCGTCAGCCAAGACATCGTGCTGTTCGACGACACGATCGCCGCCAACATCCGCTTCGGCCGGCCGGACGCGACCGACGACGAGGTGTTCGCGGCAGCAGAAGCCGCCGCCGCCCACCGCTTCATCGCAGCCAGCCCCGATGGCTACCACACCCGCGTCGGCCCGCGCGGCCAGCGCCTATCGGGTGGCGAGCGCCAACGCGTGGCACTCGCCCGCGCAATCCTGATGAACCCACCGATCCTGCTGCTCGATGAGGCGACCAGCGCGCTGGACGCAGAATCCGAACGCCTGGTGCAAGACGCCCTGCTGCGCCTCGCCCGGGGCCGCACCACACTGGTGATCGCCCACCGCTTGGCAACCGTGCGGGACTGCGACCAGATCGTCGTGATGGAAGCCGGCCGCGCGATCGAAGTCGGCCGACACAAGGAGTTGCTGGCGCGCGACGGCGTGTACGCCCGGATGGTGCGGCTGCAGCTCAGGGAGTAGGGGCCGTCAGATCGGGTGGCGTGAGTGTCTAACGATGCTGGACACTTGACCAGCATTCGTTTACAGTTTTCCTGTGATCGTGAGCTTCCGCAGTAGGGCCTTGTGCGACTTCTTCCTCGACGATGACCCGAGCGGCATCCGCGCGGATCTCGTCGAGCGTGTTCGTGGGCGCTTGCAAGCGCTCCACCGGGCAAAGTCGCTCGACGATCTGCGGTTGCCTGGGTGGCGGTTGCACATGCTGCAGGGCAATCCGAGACGTTACGCGATTGCCGTCAATGGACCATGGCGGATCACATTCGAATGGGTTGAGGCAGACGCGGTTCGCGTCGACCTGGAACAATACCACTGAGGAGACAGACGATGCCCCAGGAGTTTCAGGTCAACGCGCCGCCAAAGATGCGCCCCCCGCACCCCGGGGCGATCCTGCGGCTCGACGTGCTGCCGGCGCTGGATATCCCGGTGGTGCAAGCGGCGCGGGAGTTGGGTGTGTCGCGCCAGCTGCTGCACGGCATTCTGGCTGAAAAGCTCGCCATCTCCGCCGAAACGGCCGTGCGGTTGGGCAAATGGTGCGGGAACAACGCCCACCTGTGGCTGGCGCTGCAGCGCGACTGCGACCTCTGGCACGCCGAACAGAAACTCGCCGAGGTGATCTCGGCGATCCCGACGCATGAGGCGGCTTAGCGCGGGACGCACGTTGGCGGATGTGATGGCTCCACCGGTTGACGGCGCTGCATGCGCGTCCAGGCCTCAAAGAGGTCCGGCAGCAGCGCTTTGAACGGACGGGCGTTAGCCAACATCTCGTCAGTCACTTCGTCGATGGTGTCGCGCGGATCACTGGCGTTCATCAGTCCCCTCACCCCACCACGATGTTGCCCACCTGCAGCTGGCTCAAGCTCAGGCCCACCAAGGTGACCGCGTTACCACCGCCCAGGTCGATCACGACATCGGCGTTCACCTGCCGCGCTGCTGCCAGCACGGCGCTCGGCGACGTGAGGGTGCTGCCATTGACCCCGGCGGGGATAGCAATCCGGTCGACGGTCGGTTGGAAATCCAGCACCCGGTCGCGTCCGCTGCCGGTATCGAAGCGGAAGGTGTCCGGTTGCGGCGGCGCGGCCGTGGTGCGGCCTTCGGCCATGCCGAAGCTGAGGTAGTGCAGCAGCGGGTTGATCCCGGCCGCCTTCACATCGGGGTTGGCGGCGAGATACGCCGCCGCATCGAAACTGGCAGACGGGGCGCGGCCTTCCGCCCCGCCGCTTGCCAAGAAGTGCTGGAACGGATCGGCACCTGAGGCCGCGACATCCGGGTTCGCCGCCAGATAGAACGCCCGGTCAAACCCGATCGCCGCCGCATTGGCGCCGCGCCCTTCGGCGAGCCCACTGGTGAGGAAGTGCGTGAACGGATCAATCCCGGCGGCCGCCACATCGGGGTTGCGCTGCAAGTACCCGCGCGGATCAAACATCACGCCGGTGCCGGCCGCGGCCGTGGTGGTGGCACCCGCCCGGCCTTCGTACTGGCCGTTTGTTAGCCAATGCTGGAACAGATCCACCCCAGCCGCCACCAGATCGGGGTTGCGCTGCGCATAGGCGGCCGGCGTGAACACCGCCTGTACCAGGGACGAAAGATCGCCGGTCAACACATCATCGCCGCTGCCGCCGATGATGGTATCCGCCCCCAACCCGCCGATCAGCTGGTCGTTGTTCGCCCCGCCATCGAGCAGGTTGGTGCCGGCCGCCCCGGTGATCATGTTGGCGAGGCTGTTGCCAGTGACACTCTGCTGGCCGTTGCCGGTCAGCACCGCGTTCTCAATCCGCCGCGGCAAGGTGCCGGAGATCAGCATGGTCAAGGTATCGATGCCATCGGTGCCGAGCAGGTCTGACAGGTCGTCCTCGCCATCCACCTCGAAGCTGCCACCGGGCACGGTGGTCGGCAGCGGGGCGTCCTCCGCCTGTTCGATGGTGAGGGTAAGGGTGGTCGAAGCAGCAGACGCGTTGCCCGCCGCATCGGTCGCGGTTGCGGTCAGGGTTTGCTTGCCAACGGCGAGCGGGTTCGTGGTGATCGACCAAGCCCCGCCGGCATCCGCCGTCGCACTGCCGACCAGCGTCGCCCCGGCGTAGAGCTGCACGGTGGCTCCCGCTTCGGCGGTGCCGGTGATCTCCGGCGTTGAATCCTCGGTGCTGGTGTCTTTCAGCGACCCGGTGTTGGAGACATCCGAGAGTGCCAGGGTGGCCGGTGCCGCTGGTGCGGCCGTGTCGATCGTCACGCTGAGGCCGGTTGAGGCCGCTGACAGTTCGCCCGCCGCGTTGGCGGCCTTGGCGGTCAGGGTGGCGGCACCGTCCGCCAGCGTGCTCGCCGTGATCGACCAGGCACCGGTCGCATCGGCCGTGCCGGTGCCGATCTGGGTCGCGCCACTGTAGAGCGTCACCGCCACATTCGCCCCGGCCGTGCCGGTCACCGTGGGTGTGGCATCGTTGGTGATGCGATCGGTGCTGGAGGCACCAGTGTCAGAGGCTGCCGCAACCGTCAGGCCCGCCGGGACGGACGGCGCCCCGACGATCGTGACCGGCAAGGCCGTGGACGCGCCGGAGACATTGCCGGCGGTATCCACCGCCTTCGCGGTCAGGCTGCGGGTGCCGACCGCGAGTGCCGATGTCGTCAGCGACCAAGCACCCGCACCATTCGCCGTCGCGGTGCCAACCGCGCTCGCGCCATCATAGACCGTGATCGCGGCATTGGCTTCCGCCGTGCCGGACAGATCGAGGGTGGTCGTGCTGGTGATCCGGTCGCTGTTGGAGGTGCCGCTGTCCGACGCGGCCGCGAGCGTGATACCGCCGGGCGCATTCGGTGCCGTCGTATCAATCGTGACGCTGAGGCCGGTGGAGGCCGCTGACACATCGCCCGCCGCGTTGGTCATCTTGGCCGTCAGCGTATAGGCCGCATCGGTGAGCGTGCTCGCCGTGATCGACCAGGCCCCGGCGGCATCCGCCGTTGCAGTGCCAAGCTGCGTCGTTCCATTGAACAGGACGACCGAGGCGTTCGCGACCGCAGTGCCGGAGATCGCGGGCGTCGTGGTGCTGGTGATCCGATCCGCATCAGACACCCCGGTGTCGGACGCA
>JAAFHH010000029.1:5388-13877 GCA_013297545.1 Alphaproteobacteria bacterium | reverse complement strand
CGCCCCGATATCCTGCAGGAAAGTGCTACCAGCGCCCGTCATATCGATCTGATCGGCGGCTTGGTTCACGTCGCCCGTGCGCGCCTTGATCGCCGGGATCAAGCCGTTTTGGGTGGAGGTGACATCCCCCACCACCGTCACGCCAATGCCGGTCGGCACGCCCACAAACGCCAGCACCTCGTTGTTCTGGGTCAGCAGCGGAATGTCCGCCACCGCGCCATCGCCGATCTTTTCCTGCCGGGTGGGCGGGACCACGGGCACGACTACTGTCGAGACACCGGTTGCAACCGTGGTTGTGACCACCATGCCGTCGTTCGTAACGGTGCCACCAATCGAGCCGATGTCCGGTGCGCCGCCAACCGTAACCACCGGGCCGCCAGCGTCCGGCGTGTCCGCCTTGAACGCAAGACCCGTGGTCGTCGTGATGCCAGCATACGCGTTGCCGCGCGCGTCTTTGAACGCAGTGGCCGGGATGGTGACGTAGTAGAGCGAGTCCTCAATCAGCGGATTGGCCCAGTCGATCGTAGCGGTAGAGCCGGTCACCGTCACCTTGGCATCGGTCACCGCAAGCGCTTCGACCAACACGTCGCCAGTCTTCAAGCGCAGCTCCAGATTGCCGGTGCCCTTCGCCACGGTTTCGGCAAAGGTCAGCACCAGATGGTCCAACAGGCCGCTGGTGCCGCTATTGGCCGGCGCGGACGTCTGCAACGTCGGCGCCTTGGCATCAAGGGTGACGTTGTTCACCCCCGCTAGCGTCTTGGTGTAGCCGGCGTTGTCGGTCACCGTGATGGTGGGGTTGAGGTTGGCGGACTCAATCGTGCCCGCCGCCACCACCAGGGTGGCGCCCCAGCTGTTGGCGGTGTTGGTCAGCGCCACCGCCGTGCCACCACCGAACGCACTGAGGTTGACCGTCGCGGACGTGATATCGCCGTTGTTGTCGCCCGCACCAGTATTGTCCCAGGCGAACGTGATGGTGTCGCCGATCTTGTAGGCACCACCGGTGCCGGTAGCCCCTGACAGCGCCAGCTTGCCGGTCGTCACCGTCGGTGCCTGCACGTCGACCGAGAGGTTGGTGGTATCCGCCGTCGTCGTGTTGCCAGTCGCGTTGAAGGCATTCACCGACACGTTGCGGCCCGTCTGGTCGATCGTGCCGGCGACCAGGGTGTAGCTCGCACTCCACTTGCCCGTGCCGGCATCGAGGGTGGCGGCAACCGCCGCGCCACCACCGAACTGGCTGAAGTCCATCTTCACCTGGGTGACACCAGTTTGGTTGTCACCCGCGGCCGAATTGTTCCAGATCGCCGTGATGGTATCGCCGGTCTTGTAGGTGCCGGCCGTGCCAGACGCCGTGCCCGTGACAGAGATGTTGGGGTCGGTCACCGTCGGGCCGGGCGGCGTGTTCTGGGTCTTGAAGCTCAAGTCCGTCGTGTTGGTGATGCCAGCATAAGAGTTGCCCTTGGCATCGACGATCGCGCCAGCATCCACCTTCACATAGTAGAACGTCTCGTACAGCAAGTCCGCCGACCAATCGATCATCGCCGTGTTGGTAGCATAGGTGATCTTGGCTGAATTCGCCGCCAAGGTTTCGATCACCGTGTTGTCGGACTTGTAGAGGATGATGTTGCCAGTACCGGCGGCGACGTTCTCCGAGAACGTCAGCACGGTATTGGCACCAATCAACACACCAACCGCATCATCAGCCGGGGTCGACGCAGTCTTGGTCGGTGCCTTGGCATCGACATAGGCGTTGTCATCGTCGGTCGTGGTGGTGCTGAGGCCGGCATTGTCGACCGCCGTTACTTTGACGTTCAGCGTGCCCGCTTCGATCGTGCCGGCCGCGATGGTGTAAGTCGCGGACCACACGCCCGCCGTATCGGTCGCCGTAACAGCTGCCCCGCCGCCGAACGCGGTGAAGTTGACCGTGGCGGAGGCGATATCTGCATTGCCGTCGCCGCCGGTGTTGGTCCACTTCGCCGTGACGACATCGCCGATCTTGAACGCACCACCGGTGCCCGTGGCGCCAGAGAGCGCGATCTTACCGGCCGTGACCGTCGGCGCTTGGTTGTCGGCCAAGGCGTTGTTGGTACCGGTCGTGGTGGTGACGTAGCCCGCATTATCCGTCGCCGCGACCGTGACATTGAGGTTGGTCGCATCCAGCGTGCCCGCCGTGAGCGTGTAGGTGGCGGACCAGGTGCCGGAGCTGTTGGTGGCCACAACGGCAGTGCCACCACCGAAGGCCGACAGGTTCACCGTCACACCGGTGATGTCGCCGTTGTTATCGCCGCCGGCGGTGTTGTTCCAGCTGGCGGTGACCGTATCGCCGGTCTTAAAGGTGCTGGATGTGCCGGTGGCACCAGCAAGCGAGATCTTGCCCGCCGTCACCGTCGGCGCCTGCACGTCGACAGAGAGGTTGGTGGTATCCGCCGCCGTCGTGTTGCCGGTTGCGTTAAACGCATTGACCGAGACGTTGCGGCCTGTCTGGTCGATCGTGCCCGCAACCAGCGTGTAGCTCGCATTCCACTTGCCGGTGCCGGCATCAAGGGTTGCGGCCACTGCCGTGCCGCCGCCGAACTGGCTGAAGTCCATCTTGACTTGGGTGACGCCAGCCTGGTTCTGGCCACCAGCGGAGTTGTCCCACGTCGCCGTGATGGTATCGCCGGTCTTGTACGTCCCCGCCGTCCCGGTCGCCGTGCCGGCGACCGAGATGAACGGATCGGTCACCGTCGGGCCTGGCGGGGCTGCTTCAGAGGTGAAGTTCAGCGCCGTCGCCGTCGCAATCCCCGCAAACGAATTGCCCTTGGCATCAACGATCGCGCCCGCATCAACCTTGACATAGTAGCCGGTCGAATAGAGCAGATCGGCCGACCAATCGATCGTCGCAGTATTGGTGGCGTAGGTGATCTTGGCCGAGTTCGCGGCCAAGGTTTCAATCACCGTGTTGTCGGACTTGTAGAGGATGATGTTGCCGGTACCAGCGGCGACGTTCTCCGAGAACGTCAGCACGGTGTTGGCACCAATCAGCACACCGGTCGCGTCATCGGCGGGGGTCGACGCAGTCTTGGTCGGCACGACGTTGTCGAGGCCGACATTGCTGTCATCGGTCGTTGTGGTGGCGTTGCCGGCATTGTCCGTCGCCGTCATCTTGACGTTCAGGCCGGTTGCGTTGATCGCGCCCGCGACGATCGTATAGGTCGCGGTCCAGATGCCAGCCGCATCAGTCGCACCAACCGCTGTCCCGCCGCCGAAATCGGCGAAGTTCGCGGTGACCGTGCTGATCGTGTCCGCGTTGTTATCGCCGCCGGCGTTGGTCCACTTTGCTGTGACCACGTCGCCGATCTTGAAGCCGCCGCCGGTGGCGGTGCCGCCCGTGACCGTCATATTGCCCGCGGTGAGCGTGGGAGCGACGTTGTCGAGCGTGGTATTGGTGGTGCCGCTGGTCGTGGTGACGTTGCCGGCATTGTCGGTCGCCGACACGGACGCATTCAGGTTGGTTGCGTCAATTGCGCCGGCAGCGACAACAAAGGTCGCCGACCAATTGCCGGAACTGTTGGTGGCGGTGACTGCTGCCCCGCCGCCAAACGGCGTCAGGTTCATGGTCACGGCCGAGATCGTGTCAGTGTTGTTGTCGCCGCCCGCGGTGTTGTTCCACGTTGCCGTGACCGTATCGCCGATCTTGTAAGCACCCGCCGTCCCGCTGGCACCGGAGAGCGCGATCTTGCCGGCCGTCACCGTCGGCGCGATGTTGTCGACCGTCAGGTTGGTGCTGTCGGCCTGGGTCTTGCTGCCGTTGGCGTCGGTGGCGGTCACCGAAACATTCTTGTTCACCGCATCGACACTGCCGGCCGCCAGCGTGTAGCTGGCGGTCCAATTGCCGGAACTGTTGGTCCCCGCAACGGCGCTGCCGCCACCGAAGGCGCTGAAGTCGAAGGTGACACCGGTGATCCCAGCGTTGTTGTCACCACCCGCGGTGTTGTTCCACTTGGCGTCGACCGTGCTGCCGATCTTGTAGGCGCCAGCCGTACCACTGCCGGTCGAGGTGATCGAAATATTGCCGTCCGTCACCGTCGGCACGGGTGCTGCGAGAGTGGTGAAGCTGTACGCCGTCGTGGAGGTGATGCCAGCGAACGGATTGCCGCGCGCATCGACAAACGCACCAGACGGCACCTTGACGTAGTATTCGGTCGAGAACGCAAGGTCGCTGGCCCAGTTGATCGTCACAGACGATCCAGAATAGCTGACGATCCCATCAGTCGCTGCGACCGTGAATACAACCGAGTTGTCGGAAGCCTTGTGCAGCGTGATGTTGCCAGTACCCGCCGCAACGGTTTCGGACAGCGTGATCACCGAGTTCGCACCGATTGCGACGCCGGTTGCATTGTCTACCGGCGTGGTCGACGCCAGGGTCGGCGCGATGTTGTCGAGGGTCTTATTGTCAGTATCCGTCACGGTCTTGACGTTGCCGGCATTATCCGTGACCGAGACGACAGCGTTCAGATTGGTCGTGCTGATCGCGCCCGCGATCACCGTATAGGTCGCGGTCCAGTTGCCGGAGCTGTTGGTCGCCGCAACGCTCGATCCCCCGCCGAACGCCGACAGATCCATGCTGACCGAGGAGATCGTGTCAGTATTGTTGTCGCCGCCAGCGGTGTTGTTCCAGGTCACCGTGACCGTGTCGCCAATCTTGTATGCGCCGCCGGTGCCGGTGCCGCCGGTGTGGGTGATGTTGCCCACGCTGACTGTCGGCGCGATGTTGTCGACGGTCTTGTTGTCGGTATCTGTCACCGTGGTGACGTTGCCCGCGTTGTCGGTCACGGAGACAATGGCGTTCTTGTTGATGCCGTCGATGGAACCCGCCACGATGGTGTATGTCGCGGTCCAAGTACCCGAACTGTTGGTCGCCGCGACACTCGATCCACCGCCGAACGCCGACAAGTCCATGCTGACCGACGTGATGGTGTCGGTGTTGTTGTCGCCACCCGCCGTGTTGTTCCAGGCAACCGAAACCGTATCGCCAATCTTGTAGGCGCTGCCGGTGCCGGTTGCGCCAGTGTGATTGATCCGCGCGACGGTCACCGTGGGCGCGATGTTGTCGACCGTCAGATTGGTGCTGTCCGCCTGGGTCTTGCTGCCGCTCGAGTTGGTGGCGGTGACGGAGACGTTCTTGCTGGTAGCATCAATGCTGCCGGAAACCAGCGTGTAGCTAGCCGTCCAGCTTTTAGAACTTTCAGTCCCCGCGACAGCACCACCACCACCGAAGGCACTGAAGTCGAAGGTGACACCGGTGATGCCGGAGTTGTTGTCGCCCCCGGCGGTGTTGTTCCATTTCGCCGTGACTGTGCTACCGATCTTGTAGGCACCCGCCGTGCCGCTGCCGGTGGAGGTGATCGAGATGTTGCCGTCGGTTACTGTCGGTGTAGCGGAGCCACAAAATGCAGTGGAAGATACAAAGGTTGCATAGTCGGCCCATGTAGTAAATGATCCTTGCGTCGGGCTATTCCATTGATAGACTTTACCAATAGCCAGAGTTTGACCGCCCGGTTGATCGTAAGTGATTTGAACCGCAACAGAATTGACACCTGAACTTTCTTTTATCACATAGCCCTTCCAGCCGTATTCACTTCCATTTGATGCAAAGCCGTTAGATGCATATATTCCGTAATACAAGCTTCCTGTCTTATTTATTTTGGTACATCCCAAGCAATGGTCGATATACTGCAGCCCAGCGACAGAAAACGGCAGCACCAAATCCACATCGCCATTGCGATACTCAAGCACCCAATCGCCGCCCAACCGCGCCGGCCCGGTCCGATTGTCCGATGCTGCGATATCCACGTCGCCAAGAGCCTGATCCAACGCTCCGAGGAACATCACCCCTGTCGACCCCGCCGCAACTGAGCAGCCGTACAGCACCACGTCCCCACCCGGGCGGATCGCTGCGCCGATGGTCGCCAGCGCCGCCGCGTGATCCGCCAACTGGCCCTGACCGAGGGCCACATCACCGAGCTGCAACCACCCTGTTCCCCCATGGCTGACCAGATGCAGCCGGTCGACTGGCCCGCCCAGCGACGCCAGCGCGGCTGCAAGGTTGGCCACCCCATCGCCACCAGCCGGCAGGATGATCACCTCCACTGTCGGGTCGATGCCGGCAATCAAGGTACGATAATCCGAAACCCCCGCGTCGATGATCACAACCTCGCGCGGTGCCGCCACCGGCAGCGGTCCCGCCACCTCAATCGCCGCCACGGATGCCGCAGGCGCAGCCACCGCGATGACATCCGGTGCCGCCTGCGGGCCAAACCACGCGGCCGCCGCTTCGTGATCGAAGGTAAGGCCAGCACGAGCATCAAGATCGAGGGGGGCAGCCATGATTACTGTCCTTTTGCCGATAAAAACGTCAGCGACGTGGGGTGCGTGCGTTCTGCAGTGACCAGTGCCGCTGCCTCGCGGTGAGCGGCACTGGTGACCAGCGGCACGTCAGCCGCTGGTCGAAGGGCAGTCGGCACGGGGGCCGACGGCACCGTCATGAGATCTTTATGCAGGCCGGGTTCGCGGAAGCCTGGCGTAAACACCCGGGCCAAACCGGACAGCAGGGCCACGTCATAGAGTTCCGTGACACCGCCTTCGATGGTGAGCCAATCGACAGTGCGCCCGGTGTCGAGATCGACGATCTGCAGCCCGCAGCGCTGGCTCAACCGCCGATCGGCCAGCAATTGGCCCACACCCAGCTGAGAGCCGCTGCCGCCAGTGCGCAGGCGCGACAAACCGATCACCGCGCGGTTGCCCACCATCAGCATGCCGCGCGCGAAGCCGGGCGTGGTCGCCACCGGCACAAACCGTTCGGTTGCCATGTCGACGTAGCCAAGGCTCGCCGTGCCGCTGTCCAGCAGCCACAAGCGCCCGTTATGCCAGCGCGGGCTGTGCGGCATGGTAAGGCCGCGGCAGACCACCCGGTTATCGCGGATATCCATCACCACGCCCTGGCCCTGTCGATCGCCGTCGCGCCAGCCCATCGGCTCGTCCGTCATCATGCACAGCGTGACGTACGCCGCCTCGCCATCGACGGCCCCCAGGCCGTTCAAGTGGCAGCGATCGTCCGGCGCGAGCGTCGTTATGAACGGCGGCACCCAGAGCGGGCGGAAACTGTGCTGATCATCGATGGTCGCCACACAGCTCGCCCGCGTGTTGACGAACGCCATGCCCACGGCCTCGCCCAGCACGGACACATTCATCAACACGTCGTGCGCATCGCAGTTGCCAATGAAGTGGCCCGTGCGCGGCATGAACACGCCGTCCCACGCTTCCCCATCGATATGAGCCGGGCCAACATTGGCGAAGCGCCAGATCTGTTCGCGGTTCGCCACCCACAGCGTGTCTGCATCGCAGGCCAACCCCATGGCGGGTCCAACCACGCGATCGAACACAACACACTCGCCCGCCGCCGTGCCGGACGCGAAGCAGATCCGGCCAGCCTGATAGGTCGAAAAGACGATGGTTGCCTGCAAGGACCACAGCCACGCGCCCAGCCCCGGCGACGGATACATCTTCGGCGCGCCCAGAGATTCCTGGGCCAGCACCGCCTGCAAGCCATCCAACCGTGTCGCGAACGTACCGCTTACATCCATGCCGCTGATCGTCCCTGCAACACCGAGCAAGTGCCCGTGATCATTACAGCAGCGAAAACCACCGCTGGAAGCGAAAATAAACCGCGCTACCGGATTTGTAGAGCGAATTTTCCTATGCAGCATAGCATAGTGACCGTGTGACACCGCCTTAGGTTAGGCGGCCTCAAGCGCTGCTGCCGTGAGCAGATAGGCAGCCGCGCAGGCCGCTGCAAGCTGGCCCTCGCAACAGCCCTCGTTCGCGCATGCTTGGAACTGTAGTGTCGCAAACGCGCAGACAGGCCGGGCGACCACCTTGTGGGCGCAAATCGACGGACTGTCAGTGTTGCGAGATGGTGAGCGCTGTGGGATTCGAACCCACGACCCCCTGATTAAAAGTCAGATGCTCTACCGACTGAGCTAAGCGCTCCCGCGGCCGGCATTTGCTGCCACCGGGCTGCGCGGGTCAAGCAGAACTGCATGCCAAAAAACGCCACGCGACCAACATCGACAAAGCCCTATCGGCTGTGGCACCTGTAGGGCCTTGTCGCAGCCACTTCGGGGTTTGACCGCCATGACCGACCAGCCGTCCCTGCTCACCGCCATCCGCTCGGAGCTCGAAGGGCTGCGCGGCGAAATCGACAAAGTGGGCAAAGTTGCCCAGCAGATTGATGGTGTGGCCAAGCAGACCAACCTGCTGGCGCTGAACGCCACCATCGAAGCCGCCCGCGCGGGTGAAGCTGGTAAGGGCTTCGCAGTCGTCGCCGGTGAAGTGAAAAACCTCTCGGGCCAAACCGCTAAGGCGACTGCCGAAATCGGCACCGTGCTGGCGAGCCTGACGCAGCGCACCGATCAGCTGATCGCGCTGGTCGACAAGGCAACCGCGTCCTA